>NZ_JBHWVM010000034.1:0-77129 GCF_042736805.1 Streptomyces sp. NPDC060031 | reverse complement strand
ATGTTCAAGATGATCGTCCCGTAGACGTGGCCCTTTTTCAGGGCGAAATCATCGATGCCCAGCACACGAGGTGCGGCTTCGACGTCCCTGTCCGGGAGCCTGCGTACGAGCCTGAGCAGGGAGTTCGCACTCGTCGGGATGGACAGATGCCCAGCTAGCCGGGCACCGGGACGTCCGGCGAGCGCCAGAGCGATCCTCTCCAGCGAGCGACGCAGGAGCGGCGTGCGCCGCGCGAACCGCTCCGTGAGCCCGTCCACTTGCTCGACGAACGTACGGCGAGCGCACCCTGCTGCCGGGCAGAGGAATCGTCGCACCAGCAGGTCGATCACAACCCGCTGCCCGGCCGCCGCGAGGTCGGCAAGGCGCCGCCGGTAACCACCATGGACACGGCCGGACACGGTGCCGCAGTCGGGACACGCCGCCTCGCTCGTCACCGTCCGCGCCGTGAGGGCTATCCCGCCGCCCTCCGCTCTGACTTCGTCCACCACCACGGAGGAGAGGTGGGGAAACGCCATGGAGAACGTCGAGAACACGCTGCAATCACACGAACAGCCATCCTTCCAGCCCGCTGTGACGCCGCGTCACTGCCCCCACAAGAAGTGGATCAGAACCGGGCTTATCGGCCGCCAGCGCGTTGATTATCTGGCCGCCAGCGGGGAGCACTCAAAGGCCATTGACAGACGGTGTCGAAGCAGTCGCCGCTGCGACGCTCGTCGCGAGCACGATCGCGAACAGTCAGATCGTGATCGATCCAGAAGACGGGCCAGGAGAGCCACTGCCTGAACTACCAGCATCGATTCGCGCAATGGCCCGCAAAGCACTGCACCGTGTCCTCCAGGAGGGATCCGAGTTGACTACCGGGTGGGTGGACAGTGCCGACGCCGAGCAATGGCGCCAGGAACTCCAGCAGATTCTCGATGCCCTCGACGCAGACGATGATCACTTGCGGTGAGTCCGCCATGAAGAGTCAGCCAGAACCCGGCGTCATGCACAGCGCCTCGGTACCGACGGCCAAGACGATCCCGAACGCTGTCGAAACCTTCGACGTGCACAGGCCAGCCCGCAGCCGTTCAGGCTCGGATTGGGTCAGGACGCTTGTCCGGGTGGGCTGCGGTGATGTACTTCATCGCGGTTGTCGTGCCCAGACCGAACAAGCGCATCAGGTGGACAGGATCCGCGGTGTGTCGGGCCTCGTCGTAGATGCGGTCTCCACGCAGCTTGCGAGCGCTGATGCCAACCCGCTCGAAGACGGTCTTCGTCACTTCAGTGCTCATTCTCGGTCCGGCCTCATCTGCTGCGGAGACCCTGCTGACCAGCAGGTGAGGGTTACCCGTTCGAGGCCAGCGTCGGTATCGCTCTCGCAACCAGGATGTCGCCAGCTCGGAGGTGAGCTCATCGAGGTAGACGACGTGGTCCAGACGCCCGCGGCGGCGGACGCGCAGCTGACCGCGGGAGCGGTCAAGGTCTTCGAGCAACAGTGCTGGCAGATCGTCGTGGACGAGAGCGTGCACGGCAACCAGAGCGACGATGAACTGGCTTCTGACGTCCTCGACCTTACTGAGGATTCCCCTCACACCATCAGAGGGAAGCGGAGTGGGGAGCTTCACCGCGACGGGCAACGAGACGCTGCGCGCGGGATCTCGGAAGATCTTCCGTTCACGTCGCAGCGCCCGAAACAGCGACCGCAAAGGCGGGTGCACAGAGTGGCGCCGAACGGACGGCAAGTCCATGATGGCTGCCTCCACGTCCTTTTTGGTGATCTCTCTCAAGTCCGTGATCCCAGATTCTGCCCAGGACTTCAGGGTCGGGTGCGCGTTCTGGACGTAGCTGTAGATCGTTCCGGAGGTAAGAGCGGGGTTGGACCGAGTGCCCTGGCCCAGGAGAACGTCGATCCAGAGGTCCACAGCTTCGGCGAACGGGGTCGGAAGAGAGGCGGCCACTCTCCGTGCCCGGATCAATTCCGCGTCACGCATCGGCTCGGGCTTCAAGATGCCTCGCTGACGAAGGAAACAGACCACGCGCCGCCCTTGGTAGTGGTCGCCAAGGGTCGCAATGGCCTTCACGTCCCCTTCGCGGATGGGCGCCTCAGCTCCGAGCTGCGCGGTCAGGACACGCAGCGTGCGCAGGCTCGCCGACCCGCCCACCCGGGGCTCGACTCCCAGATCCCGCAGGTAGTCGGAGAAGTCTCTGAGCAACACCTTGGCCGCCGGGGTCAGCGCGAATTCGTTCTCGGGGTTCAACCGGCCCCAGTCCCGTGGGGGTGTGGGGAACAGTTCCAGCTGCTCAGGGTCGACCAGGTGCGGAGAGATGGGCCGCATGGCGCGAGAGGCGGCTCGGCCTCGCCGTTCCTTGGCCTTGAAGCGGCCCTGCGCGCCGGTCCCGCTCAGGTATCGGTCGCTCTTACGCAGGGCGAGCTCACGGCCGAACCAGAGCTGGTCGCCGCCATCAAGGGCGATCCCGCTGACGTCGACCTCGGTCTCCCTCAGCAGCAGCGTGCAGAAACGGCACTTGCCCTGCTTCAGAGGGCGACAACGTCGGCAACGTTCACACTCCGACACGTCTGGGTGCAACTGCCGCCACCCTCGGCATCCGTAGCAGAGGGTGAGTCGGTCATTCGCCCAGGCCAGGCAATGAGCGCAGCTCCCGTCGGGTCGGTTCTGGCGGGGCATATATCCGTCCTTCAGTTGGGCGGCAGCGAGCGACGTCGGCCGCCGCTGCCTGGCTTCGGGAGTGGACGGACCTGCTCCATGCTCCCGTTTTCGCCGACGGCGCGCTGCTCGTTCTCGGGCCGTTGCGCGACGGCGACCGGCTCGGCCTCCATCAAATCTGCGACCGTGCACTCCAAGGCGGTGCAGATCATGTCCAGATCGTCGAGCCGGATTGTGATGGGTTTGCTTGACCACAGGGCCGCGGTCTTGCTCAGCGATGGGTTGAAGCCGACCTCTTGGAAGGCGGCGAGCAACTGGGTGGGCCGCCAGATGTCGCGGCGGGCAGCGGCCCAGCGCAGATTCCATTTCAACGGTTCACGACTCCCAACTCAGCCGGCGAACTGCTCGCCGGGAAGACTCCAGACTCTGCCGCTCCGGGTCGCCCTTCGCTGTGGCGAGGTAGCCGACCGTGGTGGACGCCCAGGTATGCCCCAACAGAACTTGGACGTCCCAAAGTGGCATACCTGCCTCGTAGTTGTGGGTTGCGCAGGCGTGACGGAGCAGATGCGGGTGGAGTTCCGTGAGCGTGCCCTTGAGGTGCTGTTTGGATGCCTCTTTGAGCACCTTGCGGAAGGTGTCTGGCACCAGAAACGGCGCCACGGGCAGGTTCAGCGCGGCGATCGCGCTCGGCACGCGCTCGGATGGGAAGAGGGGTGCGTGCGGGTCGCTGGGGTCGTCGCAGAACTCGCCACGAATGTCTTCGATGTACCACCACAGCAGGTCCCGTCCCTCTTGAAAGAGGAATGCTTCTCGCTCTCGAGGACCGGAGCCTTTCGAGCCCTTGCCGCGTACGAGGAAGCGGCCCCACTGGCCGTTCTCCCAGTGGATGTCTCCGATCCGGACGCTGCAGAGCTCTGCGGCGCGCACGCCCGAGATGTAGGTGAGCTTGCCCATCACGTAGTTGCGGGCGGCCACCGGGTACTTCCGGGCAGAGGGCAGGGACTCCCGCCAGGAGGCGAAGAACTCCTTGGTTGCCCGGGCCGAGGGAGGGATGCGCAGGCCGAAGTCCCCGCGGTGGCGTGGCCGGTTGAAGGCGTCGATGGGCGATTCGACCGCAGTGCCGAAGCGACGGAGGATCTCGCCTGCGTACCGCTGCTCAAGGAAGGCGAAGAAGCCGTCGACTCTGGTGATCTTCGACCTTGTCGTGGAGTGCTTCGGAGCCTTGCCCGGTCCGGCGAAGTACCGGTCGACGTCCCGGGGCGACAGGCGCCACGGCACGGTGTCGTAGAAGGCGCACAGCTGCAGGACAGGCTTGACCAGGGACTCCAAGGTCGACGGCGCCAGACCAGCAACATCGCGGGCCCACAGATACTCCGCGACCGCGTCCTGGGAAAGCGCGCGCTCGTCAGCTGGACTCGAAGCCTCCGCGGCGGCGCGCTGCAGCGTGCGCACGTCGGCGAGGCCGGGCTCCTGCCCATGCTGCTCGCCCGGCCGTTCCCTATCAACGCCGCTGTTGCCGCCAGCGATGACGGAGAAGCGATGAGTTCCGGAATCCGTCACGAGCACGCAAATTACGGGCCGATCTCTAGTAGTGCTTCGTTAGGTTGCGCCGGGTGGGTGGTCGTCTGTCCGGGCCGGGGGCTGTAACTCTCGGTGGCAGGTGGGGCATGCGCCGGTCCAGCACAGCAGCAGGTTCTGCAGGGTCTGGAGGACTTGGTAGAAGGTCAGGCCGGCGCTTGGGCTTTTGGGTCCAGGCGCCGGAGGGTGAGGAAGGCGTGGGCGGCGGTGACGAGGGTGACGTGGTGGTGCCAGCCGCGCCAGGTGCGGCCCTCGAAGTGGTCCAGGCCCAGCCCGTGCTTGAGCTCGCGGTAGTCGTGTTCGATCCGCCAGCGGATCTTCGCCATGCGGACCAGGTATCGCAGCGTGGTATCGGCGGGCAGGCTGGTCAGCCAGTAGTCGGTGGGCTCATCCTGGTGCGGCGGCCATTCGGCGATCAGGGTCTCAGTAGGCAGAACGCCGTCCCACCCGGCGCGGCCACCGGCTCCCTCCCGCGCTGCCTTCGTCGCCGCAACACCGGCCGGGCGGACCTGCAGCACGATGAACCGGCTGGTCATCGCGCCTTTGCTGCCCTGGCGCCAGGTGCAGCGCCGCAGCCGGCGCCGTCCGGCGGTCGTGACCAGGTCTTTCAGGGACTGGGCCGGCTCGCGGTATCGGGGCAGCCTCGGGGCACCCATCCGCCCTTCTCGTTCCGGCGCGGTGGGCACGGCCTCGCCGGGGTGGGCGCTGGTGTCACCGCGAACGGCCACGACGTAGTCCAGGCCGCGGTCGGCCACAGCGGCCCGGAAGGCGTGCATCTGGCCGTATCCGGCATCGGCTACCACGACCCGGCCGGCCAGCCCCCACCCGAGCGCCTCATCAATCGCGTCCAGGGCCAGACGCCATTTCTCCCGGTGCCCCAAACCGTCAGGCACTCCAGCCTTCGCGCGGCGTCCATCCGCCGGATCCGCCCACTCGGCAGGCAGGAACAACCGCCAGTTCAGCGGGATCGAAGCAACGTCGGTAACCGCATGCAGGCTCACCCCCACCTGACACAGCGACTTCTTGCCCAGTGCCCCGCACCACTGCCGGGCCGCCCCCGCCGACTGGTCTCCCGCCTTGGGGAAGGACGTGTCGTCGATCACCCACGCCTCCGGAGAGATCTCCGAGGCCACCTTCGCCGCAACGGACCGCAGCACCGGAACGTGGTCCCACGTCGACTGGCTGACGAACTGCTGCAACGCCTGCATGTTGCCGTCCGGCAGCCTCTCAGCCATCGGCTGGATCGACTTGCGCCGCCCGTCCAGCATCAGCCCACGCAGGTAGCAGTCACCCCACCCACGCTGGTCCTTACGCTTCAACGACCCGAACACCTCGGCAACGAACTCACCAAGATTCGCGCGCAGTTGCTCGATCTCCTCAAGATCCACGAAACAGCAGCATGCACCACCACACGCCACCCGATCAAACCAACCTAACGAAGCACTACTAGGAATCTGCCAGCAATCGTCAGAACCTCACACCATCGAGTGCAACTTCCATGAGACCCCTTGACCAGGCTGAACAGCACTGGTGGTGGAGTCAGGGCAGCCGGGGAACCCGTCGGATCTCCACTATCCAGGCCGCCGGGAGCAGATCGGCAGATCTGCGGCGGCTCGGGCACCGAAGCCCAGGATCGGCGGGGTGATCGCGATGACCACCACGGATCGGAGCATCCTCCACATCCACCTGCACGGCCTCGCCCCCGCCGACACCGAAAGGTACGAGCAGGTCCTCACCCTGCTGCGGGACATCACCCCGGCCGTCCAGGCCCTGCCGCCGGACGCTGTCGTCATCGACATCACCGGCGCCCGCCGCTACTTCGGACAGAGCACCGAAGGACTCGCCCACCTGGTTCGTCTACGGGTCACCGCCTACACGGGACTCCACACCACGATCGGAGCCGGACCGAACCGAGGCCTCGCCGCGATGGCTGCCGCCGTCACCCCGCCCGGCGAACTGCGCACGATCGCCGACGATCCCGCCGCGATCCGCTCCTTCCTGCGGCCCCGCCCCGTGGGCCTTCTGCACGGCGTCGGGCCGGCCACCGCCAAGACCCTGACCCTCCACGGACTGCACACCATCGGCAACCTCGCCGACGTACCCCTGCTCACCCTCCAACGCCTTCTCGGCATCAGCCTGGGACGCGCCCTTCACGAAGCCGCCCATGGCCACGACAACCGACCCGTCCTCGCCGAACCGATCGCCCAATCCGTCAGCGCCGAGCACCGCTTCACCACCGACGAACTCGACCCCGTGGAGCACCACCGCGCCCTCCTGACCCTGACCGGCCACCTCGGCGCAGTCCTGCGTGCCGACCGGAAGGCCGCCGAAGCCATGGCCCTGACCGTGCGCTACGCGGACGGCTCCACCACCACGCGCAGCCGCACCCTTCCGGAGGCGACCGCCCACAGCTTCCTCCTCACCCGCACCGCCTACGACCTGTACGCCACGCTCTCCCTGCAACGAGCCCGCGTACGAGCGATCTCCCTGCGCGCCCAGGGCTTGCGTGCAGCCGGCGAAGCGCCGCGCCAACTCACCTTCGATCCCGACGTCGACCGATCGCTGGTCATCGAGGCCGTCGCAGACGAGGCCCGAAGGCGCTATGGCAACGATGCGATCAAGCCAGCCAGCTTGGCGTACACACCGCGCTGAACGCCTCTACAAATGGCGGCCGTGGGCCCGCTAGACGGGCGCCATCGGCCCCAGCCCGGTGAACTCCGGCGGGAGCCTGGACTCGACTATGGCGGTCCCGTACCCGTCCATCGCCTGGCGGGGCTCCGGCTGCGGGACGACGGCGACCAGGACGACGCCCTCATGCAGGCACCAGCGCTCGGGATCCGGCTCGAAGACGCCACGGCTGGCCCCGACCTGCCTTCGGCCGAGGGTTTGCCCTCGGGCCTGGAAGGCGGATAGCGCCCAGACCACCTGATCGTGTTCCTCGGGCTGCTCGAAGACGCCGAGCAGCCCGAGGCGATCCGTCGGGCCGCGGGCGAGCTGAGGTTCCGTACCGGTTCCCGCCTCGACTGACCTTGGAGGCAACGTAGGGTCAACTCCCCCTGGCGCGCGCCAGCTGCGGCATTCGGGTAACAGCCGAACGGGCAACGCCAGCCCGGAGGGGCAGGGAACCTACGGCGTCCTGGTGGCAGGTGCCGGAACCGTGGCGTGCTGGGGGCGGGTCAAGCGTTCGGCGATGGCACGTCCGGTCTCGAAGGCTGAAAGAGTCGCGGTGGGAACACCGAGTCTGCCCGCTAGGTCGACCAGGTACAGATCGGTGGCAGTGTCGATGAGATCAGCCAGGACACCGGCCGCGGTGCGGGCTCTCGCGGCGGCGACGGCGACCACGACGACACCGGGCAGAACGGCAGGCCACCAGAGGACCGCCAGGGCGGCGTACATCAGGCCCCAGCCCGCGAGGCGGGCGGCTGAGGCGTACGCATCGCGTGCGGCGGTGACATCGGCGCGCAGCACGTCCGGCAGGACGCTCCACAGCCGGGGCCACGCCAGGTTCAGGTCCAAGCCGTACAGGGCGCGGGACCGGCCGGCGCTGACGTCGAAGCGTTCGGCGATGCTCGTCGGCCGTTGCGGCGGTCGCGGCGGCCCGGCCAGGCGGCGGCGCTGGGCCCGGCGGGCCGCGGCCCGGGCGCGGGTGAGTTCGGTGCCGATGAGGCTCGGGTTGTTGGCTTCGGCGATCCGGAAGCGGGCCGATGCGCGTACCGCGTTCCATCGCCATTGGCGGGCGCGCACTATCCAGGCCAGCGGCGGGCGGGTTCCCCGGGCGGCCCACAGGTTCTCCAGGGCGGAGGCGAGGCCGCTGGCGGCGAGCCCGGCTCCCGCCGAGGCCAGGACGCCGACGGCTCCAGCAACCGCGAGCCAGGTGGTGCGGTGCTCCGTCGGCTGCGCGGCGATGCTGCGGAGCCAGTCGACCAGTGGCTGCGGATCGAAAGGGTCGGCCTGCCCCACCCGGGATGCGGCAGCCGCGGCGGCGGCCCACAGCACGCCGGGCAGAACCAGCAGTGACAGCCACCGCTCCGCCAGGCTCGTGCCCAGTTTCGCGAGGAAGCCGGTCATCACAGGATCCGAGTCGCGGCCATCGGCAGTCCGGCCGCGGCGCAGGACGGGGGTTCCGTGACCTCGTCGTCGAAAACGGTCCGGTTGCAGCGGCGCAGCGGGCAGGTCCAGGTGACCGGCTCGTCCGGGTCGGACTCCGAGAAGCCTGCGGGGAGGGGGGTGTACTGCTTCGAGGAGGTGGTGATCCCGGCCAGGCCGTCCCGGCTACAGGCCTCCTCGATCTCGTCCAGTAGCACGAGCAGCCGGTCCTGGTCCGGCGTCCGGTCAGAGGCGACGGCGTCGAGGAGTTCGGCCAGTTGAAGTCCGGCGCCGGCGTCACCAATGGCCTGGCGCATCTCGTGATGCCTGGCGACCTGGTCGCACAGGGCGGACAGACGCTCTCGAACCACGCTCACCTGTCGTTCCTCCCGCAGTCTCGTACCGGCACGGCCGACCATGCGAAGTCGTAGTCATGACACGCCTGTTGCGGTGATCCTACGTGAGCGGCAGGCCGCAGCGGATAGGATCCGCAGAGCCCGGTGCGCGGCCAGGGGCGCCGCGACGGACCGGCCCGCGGCGGCACCGTCGGGTGTGTTCGAGGGGGGCCGTGGAAGTGGTTCGTGAAGTCGGATCGGACACCTCGAGGCGGGGCATCGCAGTGGCGGCGCTGCAGCGACGAATGCTGAAAGTGATGAACGAGGGTGAGAACGCAGCGACACTGCTCACTGCCCAGGCCCAGGGGGAGGCCGAGGAGTTAGCCGAGGTGGGCAGTCCCGACGAGGACCTGCCCGTGGCCCATCTGCTGGGCACGTTCCACTGGTTCCGGTATCTGGTGCTCCCCGGCGACGAGGACCAGGAGGCGCTGGACGCGGCCGTGCGTTTCCTGTACCCCGTGTACCGCGCTCGTCCGGAGGCCGTTCCGGACGCACTGCGCGCCGTGTTCGCCAGGGCCGGCACACCGAGCGCTCGCCACGTGACGACAGCCGAATCGGCCGTCCCCGCCGCAGGCAGGCTGTTCGCGGCCTACCAGCGAAGCCGGAGGCTTCCCCAACTGGGGGAAGCTGTCGCCCTGTTGCGCGATGCCATGGCCGACACTCCGCACGACGACCCCGCCTACCCGGGGTGCCTTAGCAATCTGGCCCTGCTGCTGCGGGCCCAGTCCGAACACACCGATGAAATCGACCCGTTGGCGGAGGCGGTGCAGCTGGGCCGCCGGGCCGCCGCCGCCTCAAACGATCGCGCCGACCACCCCAAGTACCTGACCATGCTCGGTCTCGCGCTCCGTGCCCTCTTCGAACGGACCGTTGACGCCGGGGTGTTGGCCGAGGCAGCGGACGTGGGACGCCGGGCGGTCGCCGCGGCCCCGGCCGGCCATCCCGATCACCGGTCCTGTCTGAGCAACCTCAGCATCACGCTGCGGTTCCAAGCCGGACTGATGAGGGACGCCGCTCTGTTCGCCGAGGCGGTGGAGGCCGGTCGACAGGCCGTCACGGGCGGCCAACGGGGTACGTCGGAGCGCGTCGCCCATCTGGTCAACCTCGGCCTCGCCCTGCAGGAGACGTCCCGATTCACCGGAGACGGCGCCCTCCTCGCCGAAGCCGTGCCCGTGTGCCGCGAAGCAGTCGCCTCGGCCCCGCACGACCACCCGTACCACGCGGACGTCGTGCGGGTGCTCTCCGCTGTCCTGGCATCGCTGTACGCGATGTCCAAGGCCGCCGGTCTGCTGGGGCTGCGGGGGAACGAGCTTCAGGAAGTGTTCGAGCAGACCGGAGGACCCGGTCCGCTGGCCGATGCTGTGGAGGTCGCCCGCCTGGCCGTCGCCGCGATGCCGGACGGCCACCCGCGCCGCGCCGGCCTGGCGGGCCTGCTGGGCACCGGACTGCAGCAACTGTTCGAGCGGACCGGAGAACCCGGTCTGCTGGCCGAGGCCGTGGAGAGCTGCCGCGAAGCCGTGGCCGCCACGCCGGACGACAGCCCCGACCTCGCCTCGTACCTGGTCGGCCTCGCCGCGGCGCTGCGCGCGCACGCGGAACAGACCGGGGACCGGCGCCTGCTCGCCGAGGCCGTGGAGGTGGGCCGCCGGGCCGTCGCCGCCACGCCGGACGCAAGTCCGGAGCGGGTGACGCGGAAGAGCGACTTCGGCCTGGCCCTGCGGATGCTCGCCAGACGCACCGGACACATCGGTCAGCTGACCGAAGCGGTCGAGGTCGCCCGCCAGGTGGTCGCCGACGTGACAGACGGCGACCCTTTCCTCCCTTCGTGCCTGAGCAACCTCAGCCTCGCCCTGCTGGCCCTCTTCGAAGAGACCGGGGACACGGCCCCACTGGTCGAGGCGGCGGCGGCCGGCCGCCGGGCCGTTCACGCATCGCCGGCCGGCCACCCGCACCGGGCCGGGCATCTGAGCTACCTCGGGACTGTCCTGCTGGCGCTCGTCACGCGCACCGACAACGTCGAACTCCTCATCGAGGCGATGGACGTCGGCAGCCAGGCCGTCGCTGCGCTGCCGGAGGACCATCCCGACCGCGCCGGGTACCTGAACAACCTCAGTGCCGTGCTCCATGCCAGCACTCCGGAGATGCGTGCCTGGGCGGTCGAACTGAGCCGCGAGGCCGTGGTCGGCACGCCGCACAACAGCCCCTACTACGCGCGACGCGTCAGCAACCTGGGAGCCCTCCTCCAGCAACTCGCCGAACCGACCGGGGACCAGAGCCTGCTCGCGGAAGCCGTGGAGGCCGGCCGCCGGGCCGTCGCCGCCACGCCGGAGGACCACCCCCACCACGCCTCGTTCCTGAGCAACCTCGGCCACGCACTGCAGGCTCTGGCCGAACGGACCCAGGACCCGATGCTGTCGGCCGAAGCCCTGGAGCGGTTCCGGTCGGCCGCACGGAACACCACGGCCGAGGCACTCGTCCGGGTATGGGCCCTGCGCGAGGTCGCCGTCCTGGCCGGCGCGACGCCCTCCGGCACCGCGGTAGCACTGGCCGCGGTGGAGACCGCCGTCGGCCTGCTTCCGCGGCTCAGCCCCCGGACCCTGGCCCGTGACGACCAGCGCCACCAGGTGCGCCGCCTGGGGTCGCTGGCAAGCGTGGCAGCGGCGGCCGCGCTGGACGCGGGTTGTCCCGGGCGCGCGGTGGAACTCCTGGAGGCGACCCGCGGGACGCTCGCCGCCGGCACCATCGACGCCCGCGGCGACGACCTCACCCGGCTGGGCGAACAGCACGAGGGGCTGGCGCGGGAATTCAGGGATCTGCGGGACCGCCTCGACGCTCTCGACGACCCCGTCCTCGGCCCCGGGGCAGCCCTCGACGCCGGGACCCACCAGACCGACGGGACGCCCTTCCCCGTCCAAGGCCCCAGGGACATCGTCGTCGCCCGCAGGCTGGCTCACGACGAATGGGAGCGCCTCGTCGACCGGATCCGCGAGGTGGACGGCTTTGCGGGCTTCCTCCACCCGCCGCGGCTCGCCGACCTCATCGGGAAGGGCGACCCGGGCCCCATCGTGTTCCTCACCGCCGGGCCGGGCCGCTGCGACGCGCTGGTCCTCGACGGCACCCAGCCCGACACGGTACGCACCGTCAGGCTGGACCGACTCACCGCACACGACGCCGCCGCCCGGGTCGAACAGCTCGCCAACGCCCGTCGTTCGGCCACCGACTCCGACCAATCACCCGGCACGCGCAAGGGCGCCCAGCGCGAGATCCTCGACATCCTGGCCTGGCTGTGGGACACCGTCGCCGGGCCGGTGCTGACCGCCATCGGTGCCGACGGCACGTCGGACGACGGGGCGCCGCTCCAGCGGATCTGGTGGTGCCCGGTCGGCGTCATGTGCGACCTGCCCATCCACGCGGCAGGCCACCATTGCGACCTCGACAGCGCCGATCCACTCCTCGTGAGCAATCCGCGCACGGTCCTGGACCGGGCGGTCTCGTCCTACACGCCGACGGCACGTGCTCTGAACGACGCCCGCTCCCACCGATCACCGGCCGCAGAGCGTGCGTTGATCATCGCAGTGCCCGACGCGCCCGGCACGAAACCACTGCACGGCGCGCGCTTCGAAGCCGACACCGTACACGCGCTGATACCCGACGCACTGCGGCCCGACCGCCCAGTGCGCTCCGCCGTCCTGGCCGCACTCCCCACGTACCCGGTGGCGCACTTCTCCTGCCACGGCCTGGCCGATGCCCGGGATCCGGCGGCAAGCCGACTGATCCTCCACGACCACGAAACCGCCCCGCTGACGGTCAGCGACATCAGCGCCCTGCGGCTGACCGGGGCGCTGGCCTTCCTGTCGGCCTGCGACACCTCCGCCACCACCCTCCAACTGGCCGATGAGGCAGTGCATCTGACCGGGGCGTTCCACCTGGCCGGATACCGGCATGTCATCGGCACGCTGTGGCCGGTCGACGAGCGTTCCGCCGCCGAGGTCGCCGCCGACTTCTACGCCCGCCTCACCGCGGGCGGCGCGAGCTCTCCCGACACCGCTGAGTCGGCTCGGGCCCTGCACCACGCCGTCCACTCACTCCGCGCCCGCTTCCTGCTCTCACCGACCCACTGGGCGGCACACACTCACACCGGGCCTTAGAGCTGCACGCGGAGTACGACAGGAAGGTGGCCGAAGCCGACTTCCGCGTCAACGTCGGCTTGGCGTTGGGCGGACTCGGCCTCGCCGCCTGGTACGCGTCGGGCAGCGCCGTCTTCCTGGCTGGCATTGTGATCACCTTGGCCATGGTTCGGAGCGGCATCTATCGTCAGCAGACCGCGAATGACCTTCTGGTCAACGTGTTGGAGGCAGGTGCCGTGGTCTCGATTGAGTTCACCGAGTTCGACGCGATGGTGCACCGCAGCCGTGATCTGCGGCAGGACCGTGCGACCCACACGGGTACGGTGCCCGCAGCCGACCCCTCGATGCCCGTCGCGGCTACATCGCCTGCGTGAAAATGTTCTCCACAACAGGGATGTCTCATGAGACATCCCTGTTCTCGTTGCGAGCCGATCACGTTCACGTCGGGGTTCGGCCATCAGGCAAACCTGTGAGACACGACGACCCTAACGCCCATCTCACCCGAATGGGTGTGCTGTTCTCAGTAGCAGTCCGCGGCCCAAGTAGATGAGGGTGAACCGTCGGGGTCCAGTCCGTACGGCCATCTTCCCCTGCCCAGTGAGGGGAGATGGCCAGCGTCGGCAGCGCGCCGGTATAGGGCTTCGACCCCTTCCCGGTCCCCGGCTTCTTCCCGCATCCACTCCAAATCGCGCAGGACGTAGAAATCGCGGGCATCGGCGGCCGTCAGAGCAAGGGCTTCGGCGCCCTCCTCGTCCCCAGCCTCCTCCCTCATCCGCGCTATCTGGGCGATGGTGAGGCCGCCGTTGGCCTCTGCGGCTTGCCGGTAGGCAACATCGGCCCCCTCCCGGTCTCTTTCCCGCTCCCTCATTCGCCCTAGCTCCAATAGGGCGTTGGCGTCACCGGCGCTGACGGCCTCCCGGGCGAGGGCCTCGGCACTCTCCCGGTCGCCGACCTCCTCGCGCATCACCGACAGGTTGGTGAGCGGGAACGGATCGCCGGCATCGACGCCCTGCCGAGCGTAGCGTTCGGCACCCAGCCGGTCCCCGGCCTGCTCCCGCATACTCACCAGGTCGGTAAAGGCGTTGGTGTCCCCAGCCTCGGTAGCCTCCCTATAGAACGCCTCTGCGCCGGCCCAGTCTCCGACCTCTTCCCGCAACCGCGCCAGGCCGCGTAGGGCATCGGCTTCACCAGCGTCGGCGGCCTGTCGGTAGAAGGCTTCGGCGTTCTCCTGGTCCCCGGCAGCCTCCCGCATCTGCCCCAAGAAGCGGACGGCGCTGGGATCGCCAGCGTCCGCGGCCTGCCGGTAGAGGGCTTCAGTGCCCTCCCGGTCTCCATCGCTTTCCCTCCTCCAGGCCAGTTTGATCATGGCGCGGGTGTGGCCAGAGCGGGCGGCTCGGAGGCGGAGATGGTGGGCCCATTGCAAACGGCCCCGGGCTTCGGCAGCTTCGGCGAGGTTGTTGAGGTCGTCGGGGTCAGTGAGGTGGGTGTGGGCGGCGTCCCAGAAAGATGCGGGTGGGCAGAGTAGGCGGCGGGCGGCGCGGCCGTGCTGTTCCAGGTAGTCGGCGAGGCGGAGCATTGGGCCCGTCGGCGGGGCCGCAGCAGTGGCTGCTGTCGGACGGACCGGGGGACGGCGTGTGGGTCGGGGGTTGGTTCGGTATAGCGGGGCTTGCTTGCCGTGGACGGGGCGGGCGAGTTCCGCGTAGGCGGCTTCTGCCCAGTCGTTGGTGAGCTGGTCCCAGTCGTGGTCGGTGAGGTAGTCGGCGGCGGCGTCGGTGAGGAACGCCTGGGGGAGGTGGAGGCCCATACCGAGACGGCGGGCATCCATCGCGGCCTCAAGCAGAGCTCGGACGGCTGGGGTGCCGTGCTGATAGCGGCGCAAGAGTTCGGGAGCGCCTGCAAGGTCCTGGGCGACGCGTCCGTCGGCGCCAGTACGAGTAAGGGCATCCGCCAGCAGCCGGTCACCGCCCTCGGCGAGGATCGCGGCAGTACCGAGCGCGTCCTGGTCGAAGACGTCGGGGACGGTCATCGTGCGGCCAGCGAGCAACTCGCGGACGCGGCTGTGCGGGTCCGGACCGTCGGGTCTGGGCATGGCGGTGTACGAGTCGTCGTACTCGGGCCAGAGGGTTCCCAGGATGAGGACCGGTCCGCGGCTGGGGTCGATGAGGAGGGCATGGAGGGCGGCAGCGACACGTTCGCCGACCTGCGGGTCACCGAGGTAATGCTGGGCCTCATTGAGCCACACCACCGTACGCGGCGCGACGCGTTCAAGGTCGGCCAGCGCGGCCTCGGCCCGGGTCGGGTCGAACGGATGCCACAGCCGCCACCCTTGATCCGCGAGCGGCTGGACGGCCTCCCAGCACGCCCTGGTCTTACCGGTCGAGGACGAGCCGACCAGCACCAATATCCGGCTCCGACCCGCCACGGTGTCCCTGACGGCATCGGCGAGGGCCCGGTCGTGGGCACGGGGCACGTAACCGGAGAGCACCCGCCCCGACGTGGTGGAGCTGGAGACGGCAGCGGTTCCGGCGGGATGCACCTCCAGATCGTGCGGGTCCCACTCCGCAATCGGCCTGCCCAGGCCGACCTCCGGCGCCGCTGCTGAGGTGGCTTCCCCGGATGCAGCCCGCTGCAGCGCCAGCAACTCCTCCACCGGCTGGCGCAGCGCGCGGGCCAGAGCCGCGACCGTATCCGCCGACGGAACGGGCCCGCCGGCTTGGAAGGCCGCCTGAACCGTAGTGCGGCCCAACCCTGCCCGGACCGCAAGCTGGGTCATGTTCAGCCGGGCGAGAACCCGCCCGTCACGCAACCGCCCGCGCAGCTCCGATAGAGCCGCACCGTCGGCGTGTTCCTCAACCACATGACCCCCAAGTCGGTGTTCACCGGTGTTCGCCTTTGTCCTGCCGAACCACGGCGAACACCGCTTCCAGGACGCTCGATCACGTCAACACCCGATCTCAACCGGGAGGTTATCGTGACTCACCTCGCCCTCATTCTTCTCGCCATCGCTCTTGTTGTCGTGTTCGCGCTACTTGCCGCAGTGGCAGCGGGCGTGCTTGCCCGTCTCGACGGCGCCACCTATCCCGCCACTCTCATGCGCGCAGGCGCCACCTTTGCCGCCGTCCTCACACTCGCCGCAGTCGTTGCCCAAACACTCACCCCCGTCCTCACGTGAACCACGCGGCACCGCAGCGGACCGGCCCCGATGAGGAGCGGTGCACGACGACACCAGGCGTTGCGCCCCACCGCGCCGTGTGGAACCCCGGGCCCGGCCCGGCTGCTCGTGCGGAGCCGGTAGCGGACCGTACGAGCAGTCCGGGGGCTCTCGCGCGTGAGGCGATCGGCCCGCGCAGGTCCCGCACGGCCCCGTCGAACGGTGCCCGGACTAGGCAGGGCCCGAGCGTCGCCACCTGCTCCACGACAATGATCAAACCTGACCGTGCGAGGGGCTGGCGTTCGACGCAAGGACTGCGTGCGCGACACGCGAACAGCACACGGAAGCGGCCCCGCTTTGGAACTGTTGGCGTGTCGAATGTCGCAGAACTGCTCTGCGCCATGTTGCGGTCCGGACGAAGATGAACACACGCGAACGCACGGCCAGGGGGATGAGCGTATGCACGAAGAGCTGACCGCGGCGGAGCAGGCTGGGGCCGACGAGGCGCTTGCCGAGCTGAGGAGCATGCTGTCCGACGCGCTGGCCCACAAGAGGCTGAGCAAGACCCAGCTCGCCACGCGAACGGGTCTGGGTCGCACCACCGTGCAGCTGGCGTTCCAGGAGGATGCGCCCCCTCCTTCGGCTACCACGGTGGCGACGCTGGCCCGTGTGCTGGGCCTGCAGGAGAAGGAGTTGCTGGAGCTGCGGCGACGCGCGACTGCCGCACCATTTCTCGTTGCGGAGCCAGCCCCCGAGGCCGTACCCGGTGCTGAACCGGGACCGGGCCTGCCGATTACCGAGTGGGGCCCCCATGCCCTTGAGGTCCACCCGGCCGGACCCGCATCCTCACGGCAGGGACCCGATGCTGTGGCGGCGTGTCTGCCCGGATACGTGCACCGGAGCCACGACCGCGTGCTGGCCCAGGCGGTTCGGGATGCAGCGCAGGGGCAGAGCCGGATGGTCGTCCTGGTCGGAACATCCTCGACCGGGAAGACCAGGGCGTGCTGGGAAGCGGTCCAACCGCTTGCGAACGACGGGTGGCGGCTGTGGCACCCATTCGACCCGACCCGCGCCGAAGCCGCGCTTGAGGATCTCAAACGCGTCCAGCCGCGCACCGTCGTATGGCTGAACGAGGCACAGCACTACTTTGGCGACTCCCTGGCAGGCGAGCGTGTTGCAGCCGCTGTGCATGCCCTGCTCACCCATCCCGGCCGCGCGCCGGTCCTGGTCTTGGGCACCCTGTGGCCCGAATACGAACGCCGGTACGCGGCCCTACCCGCCCCCGGCCAGCCGGACCCGCACAGCCGGGTGCGGGAGCTCTTGGCCGGGCGTACTTTCTCTGTCCCCGGCAGCTTCGACGCAGATGCGCTCCATGCCGCGGCAGCTCTCGCGAAAGAAGGAGACCAGTTGCTGGCCGACGCCCTCACCAGGGCAGGCGACCACGGACAGGTGACGCAGGACCTAGCTGGCGCCCCCGAGCTGCTACGCCGCTTCGAACACAGCACGCCAGCCGCCAAGGCGGTACTGGAGGCGGCGATGGACGCACGACGTCTCGGCGTCGGACTGCACCTGCCGCAGACCTTCCTTGTTGACGCTGCGACCGACTACCTCAGCGACAGCGACTACGCGGAGCTCGGCGACGACTGGGTCGAAGCCGCGTTCGCCGAACTGGCTCGCCCCGTACATGGCAAGCAGGCCCCCCTTCGCCGCGCTGCAGCCCGCCCCACGCGCAAACCTCCCGGCGGCCCAGCTCCATCGGCACCACCAATGTCAGCAGGGCCGGTGTTCCGGCTGTCCGATTACCTCGAACAGCACAGCCGCACCACTCGCATCGCTGTGTGCCCTCCCGCCTCGTTCTGGCACGCTGCTCACACCCATCTCACCCACCCTGACGACCTCAGTAACCTCGCCGACGCTGCCTTGACCCGACACCGTCTTCAGTGGGAGCACCACCTCCGCAACAAGGGTGCCGAGACCGGCCGCAGCGACGCCGTCCTTCGCCTGGCAGAACGGCGGCAGGAGGAGGGTGACTTTGACGCAGCCGAGGCCATCTACCAGCAACTGGCCGACAGTGGATACACCAAGGCCCTGACCCCACTCGCAAGGTTGCGCGAAAACGCGGGTGACTTTGAAGCCGCCGAGGCCATCTACCATCAGCTGGCCAGCACCGGCGAATATCACGCACGGTTCCTCCTCGCAGAGTCTTGGCGGGAGGCGGGGGACCTTGGGCCAGCCGAGGCCCTCTACCAGCAGCTGGCCGACACCGGATACACCTACGCCTTGTTCCCACTAGCAGTGTTGCGGGAGAACGCGGGGGACCTTGAAGCCGCCGAAGCCATCTACCGGCAAGCAGCCAGCACCGGCCACACCCCCTCCCTAGTCCAGCTCGCAAGGTTGCGGGAGCAGGCCGGCGACCCCAACCCCACCGAAACCCTCTACAAACAATTGTCCGACAGCGGCCACACCAAGGCACTGTTCGTCCTCGCTGGAATGCAGGAGGAGGCGGGTGACCTTGACGGCGCCGAGGGCATCTACCTGCAGCTGGCAGCCACCGGCGAAAACTACGCCCTGGTCGTCCTCGCAGGAATGCGGGAGAGGACTGGGAACCTCGACGCCGCTGAATTCTTCTACCAGCAGGCCGCCGAGAGCGGCCACGCCCCCTCGTTGGTCCAGCTAGCAAGGTTGCGGGAGGCAGCCGGGAACCCCGACGCCGCCGAAACCCTCTACCAGCAGGCCATCGACGCTGGATACACCTATGCCCTGTTCCCCCTCGCAAGGTTGCGGGAGGAAGCCGGGGACCCCGACGCCGCCGAAACCCTCTACCAGCAGGCCGCCAGCGCCACCAGCCCCGCCACCCTCATCCGGCTCGCAAGGACACGGGAGAAGGCCGGTGACAGTGACGCTGCCGAAGCCCTCTACCGGCGGCTGGTCGACATCGGCCATGCCAACGCGCCACTCCACCCAGCAATGCGGGTGCTCGGCGGTATGAAGGTGGAGGATCGGTGGCCGTATGGGTTGGACCCAGACGGGACACCTTCACAGCCGTGGAAGTAGAAGATCTCCTCCCCCACACCGATCGTTATCTAGGGGGCGAAGGTACTTCGTCCAGGTCAGACGGCATGAGGCGGCATCAGGCAAGTAAGGCAAGTGCGACTTGTCATGGCCCGGGAAGGTGTTTCGACCGAAACGCTTTCGGGACTCCCGTTCGGCTGTGACGGTCAGCGCCGCGACCGTGACGCCGCCGCTGCCGGGTGCGGCTGCGTGGGGGCCGAGCTGGAGGCCAGCGGCGATCGCTATCTAGGGTCAGGCCCAGATCTGTGCAGGTCAGAGGTCAATTCACCTCTTCTGGTACGTAAGGCAAGTTGCTTGCCTCGGAAGGGAGCGGTCGTTCCGGGCGGCGTCGGCGCTCGTTGAATCACGACCCCGCCGCTCCGCCAGATCGCCTCCGGCACCCATCGAGTCGAGCAGCGCAAGAAGCGGTTCGAGTATTCGTTCGGCACGGTCGTCCTCGGCACGGCACCCGCCCACCTCACCGATGCTGAGGCCGCTCGGGCCCTGCTCGCCCACGACCTCGCGTGTAGCCGCTATGCCGCCGAAGGCGACCCGGGACCCTTGAACGCCTACTTCGCCGGGGCCGACGTCGCCCCGGGCAGCCCGCTGCCAGCCGACCAGGTCGGCGAGGAACGGCGCCTGGCTCACAATCTGCGCACGGCGCGCTGGGAGGCCGGCAAGCTTGTCCTCGAAGTGGCTCCGGCCCACATGCCCGACCGGACCAGCATCGGCTGCGCGACTGTGTCTACGCGGACGACGAGGACGCAGTGCGGGACGCTGTCACCGGCCTGCTGTGGTGGCTTACCGTGGGCGGGAAGTGTCCCCCCCTACGGGTGACTCAACGGAGCTGGCGCAACCCCATGATCTTGCTGCCCGCCGGGCAAGTAGAGGACGGGAGGGTGGGCAGTCTGGCCCGAACGGTGTCCTTGACCAGCGCGGCGTACGGTGGAGATATGGACAGCGAAGAGGGTCTGGTGACTGCCTTCACTGAGGCGATCCAGAAGCGATTTGACACCATGCAGTACCTGAAGGCGCACCGCAAGGATGCCGATGCGAGCGCCGTCGCTCAGATCGCCCAAGACGCTGCTGCCCTCGCTACGAGCAACCTTTCCTGGCACCTCGCGCTTGGGGCCAGTACAACCGCCAGCGCCCTGGCATCTGAGCTCGACGTGCCCGTTCAGTTCGTGATTGAAAAGGTTCAGAATGGCCGACTCGTCGGTCTTCACGGTCGGCACGAGACTTTCCTGCCCTTGTGGCAGTTCCTGCCCGGTCAGCCCGACAAAGAACCCACTGGAGTCGTCACCGAAGTCTTGAACGTGTTCGTTGAGGAGCTTGGCGAAGCGTTCGCTCCCGAACTAGTGGTCCTCTGGGCTGCAACCGGACAGCCCGAGCTCAACGGGAGGGAGCCGCGCGCTGCGGTGGAGGAGGAGGCGTACACGGAGAAGCTGATTTGGTCCGCGAGATGTGCAGTAGCGGGGTTGACACAATGACTAGCCCTCCCAGAGACCTGGTGCCCTTTCCACTCAAGAACACCACCAGGGTGCACCGCATCTATCCCCGCATGTACAAAGGCCGACCAGGCAAGCCGGCCTGGTACTGCGACGGCGACCCTGTGTGCCGCTTCGACACCCCCGGCAGCGGCACTTGTTACGCAGCCTCCTCACGAGAGGGCGCATTTATCGAGGTCTTCCGCCGATTTTGGGATGCAGGCATCCCGTTGGGCACGGTCGCGCAGATGTCCCACGTGTACATGCGCGTTATCGATCTCCACCAGTTGGCGGACCTGACCGATAATGCCAACCTGAACGTCATGGGCATCGGTGATGCTCTGGCCCTCGAAGTGGACAAGAACTACCCACTCAGCCACGCATTCGCTCAAGTAGCCCGTTCCTACGGGCTCGACGGAGTGCACTGGACGAGTGTGCGTGACCGCTCAGGCCGAACTAATTTCGCCCTCTTCGCTGATGCTGGCGGCGACTACGAGGACATACGTCTGATCGTCGATGAGAAAGGGCCGATCCCAGATGACGTGGTGAATCGTGTGGCCGCCGAGTTCCGCCTTGAGCTACTTCCCCCGCCCAGAGGCTCGTACCCGGTAAGGAGTACTTGATGGGCGTCGTCGGCCCGGCGCGATCGCCATAGGGTTGTCAAGTCGATTCGGCGGGTCAGGAACTTGTCTGCTGTTATGGCAAGTTAGGTATGTAGCGGCACTTCTGTTTGACCGGGTCGGGCAAGGTGGTACCGGCGGGCGGTCTGTGCGGGGCAGCTGCAAGGTCTGATCGGCGGCGGCGCCTGGGATCCCCAGGTCGAGTCCCCAGGCTGCAGAAATCGCCAACGGGCCGCCTACGGCGCCGGGTAGCCTGAATCGGTGGCTCCGCCCGCTGTGCGTGAGCACTCTGCGTCTTATGCTCGAAGTGGGGGAGTTTTGGCTGTTTTGACGGATGCTGAGTTCGCTCTGGGGCTCTCGCGGCATCTGCGTGCGTACGCGATGGGTTCTGAACGTGCAGCCCTTGAGCAGTTGGAGTTCGCGGGATGGATCTTCGACGTTGCGTTTCGTCTGCACGGGAGCACCACGAGCAGCGCCGCCAGGGTACGCGCCATTGGGCTCGACGTTGGCCTTGGCCGCGCAGCCTGAAGGACGTGATCGAGACGATGGAAGTCTTGAACTGGGTTTCCGTAGTCCGCGACAAGGACGACCAGTTCGTCTCCATCACGGAACGCATCCCCGCCCGCGGGGACCTCATCATGGCCGCGCCGAAGGTGCTCAACATCCTCATGGTCGGACCTGTGGAACGGGCGGCTCTTGCCCTCCTTGGGGCGACCGTATTGCAGCCACTCCTCGTAGAGGACGCGCTGCAGATCGCCGCAGTGGCTGAGGGCGTCAAGGGCCATGATCAGGCTGCAGAGGACGCGCTTCGGCACCTGACAGGGACGGGGCTGATTCGGCGTGTCGACTCCGAGGACGGCCGATCGGTTCTCTACAACCCGAACGTCTGGACTCAGGGGGATGAAGCGCTGGCGAAGGCGGCTCTGAAGGCAGCTGACGCGCGGGCCACCACGGACGTGGGCGCGTTGCTCCAGGAGGTGGCGCTCAACCCGGGACTGCCTGACGCGCACGTAAAGTCCACCGAACGCAAGTGGGTTGACTTCGCCGTATCGCAGAACTTGGTGCAGCGGTCGGTCATCCAGACCGCCGAAGGTGTCGAACGGGGCTTTCTGTTCACTCCACACCTCCGGCGGGATCCGTTTGGTGGAACGGCAGGTGACGCCTCCGGGCATGTGCGGCAGCTTGTGGGATCGATGATCTACGCTGCGACATTTGCGAAGTTCAAGTTGGACACGCCTGAGATATTCCTGCGCGCGTTGGTCAACCGCGGGGTGGCCGGCAACGCCTGTTACGGCCCCCTTCGGAGAGGCATGGCCCGGCCTTGCGGCCAGCCGGGGGACGGTAACGAACCCTGAGCAACTGGCATCAGCGTTCGCGGAGGCGTTCCTCACCGACTGCCCGCGGACACGTCTGGGACTGGTTGCCGCTCCGTCCGGTGCCGAAGCGCTGACAGCTGTGGGCTGGGCTGGCCCCTGCAACTACGAAAACGACACCGCGAAGTTCTCTGCGGTCGTCCGGGATTGGGAACACCGCTTCGGAGCCCGTGTCGTCGCGGTTGGCTTTTCCACGCTGCACCTCAGCGTCGCCGCGCCACCGGTGAGCGAGCATGAGGCTCTGCTGGTTGCAGCCGAGCACTTTGCGTTCTGCCCTGACAACATCTGGCAGGGCAGCAGACCGTACACACTGGCCGCGTATGCCGAGCGGATCGCTGGCGCCCATCGCTGGGATTTCTGGTGGGACTGATCCGGCACTCGCTGGGTGGCAGCTCGCTGGCGCACCTGATTGGTGGCGACGGAGTCGGTCATCGGGGGCGGCGGGGCAGCGGGGTGACAGCGCGGGCATCGTGGAGCGCGGTACGCAGGCAGTCGTTGTCGACAGTGAGGCGTTGGATGGCGGCGCGTCGGAGCCACTGGAGCTGGACGACTACCTCAAGAGCATCGGCGACGAGAAGCTCGTCCTGGACATCCGCTTCCCACGATGTCGTACCCCGCTCTTTCGGAGTGGTTCGCAATGGGCCTGGGCGTTTGTGCTGCGTTGGAAGACCGCCGATCTGTTCCTACCCCTGGAGGCGGGTGGTCATTGTGGGGTGGGGGGTGCGGGGATTTTGGCCCAGACGGTTTTGCCGTGGGGGGTGGGGTCGGAGTAGCCCCAGGCGGAGCTGAGTCCGTCGATGATGGTCATGCCGCGTCCGTGTGACTTCATGAGGGTTGCGTGTGTCAGGGGAGGGGGGAGGGCGGGGGGTTGGGGGCTGGGGTCGGCGACGGCGCATATGACGGCTTCGTCTTTGCGGAGGAGTGCGAGCCAGGCGGTGGTGCTGCCGGTGGTGAGGCTGTGGACGACGGCGTTGGCGGCGAGTTCGTCGACGACGGCGATGACTGTGTCGGCATGTTGGGGCAGGTCCCATTCGTTCATGACTTTGCGGGTGAAACGGCGGATCCTGCTGAGGATGTCGGGTTCGTTGGTGATGGCGCGGGCGGTGAAGCCGGCGGCGCTGATGCCGAGTTCCAGGCCCCAGTCGGTGCGGGTGCCGGGGTGGCTCATCCTCATTTCGAGTGGAGCGGTTTCGGCCGCGGGTGGCGTGGCCGTACCGGTTTCCTCGTGGCAGTCGGTAGTTGTTGCTCGTTGCCGCATCGAACGTCCCCCCGCAAGGCATCCAGGAGCGCGATTCCTGGTGGCTTGATGCTCGCTAGTATCCTCGCCGCCCGCCGTCTCATGCAATTGCATCGGGTGGCGGCGACACGAAAGAAGAAGAATCCGAACATCTATGCAATTCAGGGTGGTTCGGCGTGTCGTGGGTGGAAGCGAAGCGGTGGCGAGTTAGGGGCAGTGGAGTGGATCGTATGGGCGGCCCGGTTGTGGAGGGTTCGATCGAGGGTGTGGTGTGGGTGAAGAGCGGCCGTAGTGCCGCGGACGGGAATTGTGTGGAGGTCGCTGGGTTGTCGGGCGGGGGTGCGGCGGTGCGTAACTCGCGCGACCGGCACGGCCCCGTTCTCTACTACTCGCGCGGGGAGATCGTGGCGTTCCTTCAGGGCGTCAAGGATGGCGATTTCGATCATTTGATCGGCTGATCGGGATAAATCCGATTGTGGGCTCGAGGCAGGTTCCGGGGGTGGGAGACTCGCGGCGAGTAGCCGCATCGTCCCCTGCAGGAGCCTGCCTTGCCCCACGACGACCCCGCCCCAGTCCCGGTTCAGGTCCCTGTCCGTGTTCCGTCGGTTCAGGAGTACCTCGCCTTTCCGGGCCGCCGTAGTCCCACGGCGTTGAATCTGGTGGTGGGGCACCGGCTGAGGGAGATCCGCCAGGGGGCGAGGCTGATGCAGAAGGACAGCCGGCAGCCTGCGATCTCCGTCTCGAAGCTGAGCCGGTTGGAGCGGGGCCTGCATCGGGTGCGGGTCGAGGACACGGTGCAGCTCGTGGAGCACTACAACGTCGGCATGGCAGAGGCCGAGCAGTTGGTGCAGCTCACCAAGCTGGCGAACGAGCCCGGCTGGTGGGCGCCCTTCAGGCGAATCGTCCCGTCCTGGTTCGACCGGTTCATCGGGCTGCAGGAAGCCGCGACATGGACCCGCACCTACGAATACCAGCTGGTGCCCGGGCTCCTGCAGACCGAGGAGTACGCCCGTGCCGTGACCGAGGTGAAGTACCTCCTGGAGGGAGAGGTCGAGGTCGAGGCGCGCGTTCGGCTGCGGATGGAACGCCAGGAACTGCTGTGTTCGCCCGCGCGGCCCCGGCTTCTGGCGATCTTGCACGAGGCCGTGCTCCACAACCACTTCGGCGGACCGGAGGTGATGCGCCGCCAGGTGGAGCACCTGATCGACATGGCCGCCATGCCCAACATCACCATCCGCGTGATGCCGTTCACCAACCGATGCCTCGCCCTGGGCTCGCCGATGACACTGCTCAGGTTCGACCAGTACCAGCTGCCCGATCTCGCCTACATCGAGCGCGGCAGCCGCTCGGAGTACATCGGTGACCTGGACGAGACAGACTTCTTCTCCGCCCAGATGGCCCAGCTGGTGGTCCACTCCGCCTCCGTCGAGGAGTCCCTGGCCATGCTGAAATCCGCGCTCTGACACCGCCTCCCCCCCGGCCGCCCCAGCCCCCCGACCTATAGGAGGCGGGCGAGACCCCCGTACTCGCACCAACCCCGCTCCAGGCGCCGCGAAGCACGCGCAGTGGCCGGGAGCCAGGCCGTGACGTCCCCCAGGCCGGGGGAGAGGACTTCAAGCCCCTCGAAGAGAGCATCGACCTCCGCGCGGGTGCGCACCCTGCCCCAGCCCGCCGTCTGCTGCAGGTATCCGCTCAGCTCCTCGCCGGCCACCTGGTCGTCACAGACCAGGTGGCTGATGGCCAGGAAACTCCCCGATGCCAGGTGTGACAAAAGCTCCCGTACGGCCTCGGCGGGGGAATCCGTGTCAGGGATGCAGTGCAGCACCGACACGTACAGGGCCGCGACCGGACGCTGGAAGTCGATGACGGAGGCGAGGCGTTCCTCACGTATCAGGACGGAGGGATCACGCAGGTCGCCTTGGACGACCGTGGTGTGTCCGTCGCCCTCCAGCAGCGCTTGGCCGTGCGCGACGACCAGCGGATCGCAGTCCACATAGGCATACGCGATCCGCCCGCCCTCAGCGGCCTTTGCGGCGATCTGGTGGGCGGGCCGAGGGCTGGGGAACCCGCACCCCACATCCAGGAACTGGCGTACCCCCAGCCGGCCCGCCAGGTGCGTGACCGCCCGTCCCAGGAAATCACGCTGGGCGTGGGCCAAAGCCCGAACCGGCGCCCGCGCCATCGCCTGCGCGCACGCCGTGCGGTCGACGGGATAGTGATCGCGCCCGCCGAGCAAGAAGTCGTGCATCCGGGCCATGCTGGGCCGGTCGAAGTCGACGGAACCCGTGAGCAGGTAATTGCGGTCCATGAGCCCCTCACCGCCATCGGCAACCGTCGTGCGCAGCATCCCACCCCGCACACACGTCGCGGACCAGGACGCCCACACCCCTGCACCGCCCGGGGCGCACGTGATATAGCCGCACGCCCCGCGCCGCCAGTACGCCCCGCGCCGCCAGTACGCTCCGCGCCGCCAGTACGCTCCGCGCCGCCAGTACGCCCCGCGCCGCCAGTACGCCCCGCGCCGCCAGTACGCCCGGCGCGGACCCCCACCACACCGGGCCGATCTTCACGCCCCCTGACCGATACAGCGCTCGACCACCCCGGCGAGCCGGGGCGGCAGACTGCGCCCGGCACTGCGCAACCGCACCGCCACCGTGGGCTCCTCCAGCCCCATCAGATGCGCCGTCTGGCCGGCACTCAGCGCCATCCGGCAGCGCAGGACCACCACGTCGGCCTGCGCGACAGGCAGCTGCCGGTAGACCTCGTCCTCTTCAAGGGGAGCGGAGGAGTGCACGCCGTGCAGGGTGGAGTCGACCAGCCCGCCCAGCACCGCCCAGGCCACGGCCTCGGGGCGGGAACTACTGATGACCGAGGGCCAGATCGCCGCCAGCGTGGCGAACGCGGTCGCCACGATCCTCTCGCTGAGGTCGGCGTCGCCCACCCGTGTCAGGATGTATCGCACGTAAGCCTCACGGTGCAGCTCACAAAAGGCCGTGTACTCCATCGAGGGCATTTCAAAACCGTCAGCATGCGTCATGGAAGGCAGGCCAGAGGAGCTCGAGGGCGGACGAAGTGACGGCGGCCGCCGGCGGAACACCTCCGGACGGCCGCCCGGGACAGAGCTCACCCCTGGCCGCCCGAGGGGCGGGGCAGGACCGGCTCATCAGGACGCTCTCCCACCGAGGGATCCCACTGGTTCAAGAATCCGTAGTGCACCGCCTCCCACAGCGGGCGCACATCCGCGGGAAGCGCTCCCACCGCCTTCACGAACGCTCCCGTCATCTCCCACGTCGGCACCAGCCGCTCCTGAAGCAGATCGACGATGTCCTGCCCATCCACACCGCTGTGCTGGGAGATCCGCTCCACGGTCGGACTGCCTGCGGCCAGGTACAAGCCCCGCAGCGCTGCGTGCAGACGGGCCTTGGCGATGTCGAACGAGGCCCGGCTGGGCGGGATACGGCCCTGCGAAAGATCCCACAGCACAGCGAGGTCGTCCACAGGGTGCTCGAAAACCGCGGCCAGGGCCGCGACCACATCCCACCCGGGCGAGCGTTCACCGGACAGGACCCGCGACAGGTACGAGGGAGACCACCCCGTCCGCTGCGCGATGTCCTTGATGGCCATGCCGCTGCGCGAGTGCAGATGAGACAGCGCATCGGCCAGCAGGGACTGCGCCCGGCCCGGACCGTCACGCAACGGCCCTGCCTCACCCTGCCTGCCCGGGGGACCCTCCTCGGACAAGGCGCCCTTGGGAGGCGCCTTGCCCAGATGGGTGGCTGCCGTGTGCTCCCTGGCCCGCCGCTCCATCTGCCGCTGGACTTCCTGCTCGCCCCAGCGCGAACGGGCTGTGGGAATGCTGACCTGTGCCGCCTTGGCCACCGCGGCCCAGTTCTGGCCGGCCGCCTTCGCATCGCGGGCCGCCGCAGCCACGTAGTAGTCGATCTCCCGCGCCAGTTCACGGGCCCGCTGCAGCAGCGCGGGCAGCTCTTCGCGGTCCTCGTACTCCGCGTTCAGCAGCCCCGTCGCCATCAGCTGCAGATCTTCCGCGATGTAGCGGCCCAGAGGCAGACCCGCCCGCGGCCGCGTCAGATCCACCTGCCCGTCCCGCTCGCGCTGGGCCCGGCCGCGGCATTCCGTGCCGCAGTACTCGGGCTTGCGCCCGACCCGCCCCGGAACATGGGGAATGTGCGAGCCGCACCGGCGGCACTTTCCAAACTCGCTCTCGCTCGTGACCACGTCGCGGCCACCCTTCCTGTCGTGCGGTCAGTTTCTCTGCGGGATGTACACACCCGCCCCGCCGAACAAGCGGACCAATGCCCTCCGCATGTCGGGCCGGGGACGGGCCCCGCCCGGCGGCCGGCGCGGTCTCCCGCGCGCAGCAGCCGGACAGGGCAGAAACCCCCTAAGAAGAGCTGGCCCGCTGGTAGCTGACGCGAGAGCGCGACGCAGCAGACAGCAGCGTCAGCACCATCGCCACCCCCATCGGCGCCCCCCACGCGCCCGACAGGAACACGAACGGAGCCACCGTGAGCGCCACCACAGCACGCACCTCGAGCGTGACGGCCCAGGCACTACGCACCTGGCCGCCTTCACTCGGAGTGACGCTGCTGTTAGCGTCAAACCCCGACGCGGCCCCCAACAGGGCCGCGGGCAGGAAACGGTCGGACATTGCAGATACCCACTTTCTGTGTCGCTGACTGAGCAGTGAGGGGCCCCGGCGTAACTGGTGGCCACCGGGCCGGGGCCTACTCGCACAACGACGCTAACGGGCGCAGACCCCCCTCATCCATCCCATCCGCCAATCGTGCAAATCATCTAGCAGTTGGTGATGAGAAACCCCGTCGGCCCCTGCCGACACGGCCCGCTGCAATTTCACCTGCCGCTCCCGAACGCAGTAAAATCAACACCAATCAACCGTGCTTCGCCGTGATGCAGTCAGAAACGGTCAGAAAGCGATCGACGCCGCCGCTGTAATTCAGATAG
Source organism: Streptomyces sp. NPDC060031 (assembly GCF_042736805.1). Taxonomy (NCBI): domain Bacteria; kingdom Bacillati; phylum Actinomycetota; class Actinomycetes; order Kitasatosporales; family Streptomycetaceae; genus Streptomyces; species Streptomyces sp. NPDC060031. The sequence goes on along the minus strand of NZ_JBHWVM010000034.1, from coordinate 48,393 downwards.
TCATGCGATAGACATGGCAGGGTCATGCCGAAATAATCCTGGTGGTGAAAATCCACCCGTCCGCCGGAGTCCACCCCGGCGTGTACACTCCTCCGCTCCCGCAGCCCCCGCGCGCCAACAGGACCCGGCCCGCGCCCGACATGCAGCGACTGCGCGACGAAGCCCGCGAATGCGACGCACTCGCCCGCCATCTGGCCGGAACGCCCAGCCCTGTGCACCGACGATGACGGTGTGACTTTTGGGCAGTTCCGCCGCATCCTCCACGGGACGAAGCCGCCAGCAATCGATTCGCCTGGTGGCGGTGCACCCGGATCTCGCCACCGTCCAGCCGCAACTCCAGCCCTTCGGCCGCCGGCGACTCACGGTAGGAGCCCGCCACGGGACTGCGCGGCGGGGTCGGAGCCGTGCAAGGGGCTTCAGGGCAGGCCGAAGGGAGCTGTGCGTGCCGCCCGTACCCACTCTCCTCCTGACGCTTCGTCAGACGGAGGCATCGTCGTTTTGGACCGGGGTCAGTAGGTGCCGTTCTCGAAGTCCAGATTGACGGGATGGCGGGGGAAGCGTGAGGTGATGTCTGTTACTGGAACGGAGTCATCAACGACGTTGACTCGCACGTCATCCAGCCAGATCTGCCCCGTGCGCTCCATGACTGCCCCGAAGCTGATGTAGGCAGCGTTCTCAGGAATGTCCAGCGCAATACTGTATCTGCGCCAACCTACGCTTCCGGCGATGCGGCGTTCCGGATTCTGCATGTTGTCGAAAGCGAGAGTGTGATCGTGAGCGTCGTCCACTCTCATCCAGACGCCGGCCCAGCCGACTACGTCCCGAGCCTTCACCATCGCCGTCACCTGGAGCCGCGTGCCTCGATAGTCATCCGCCTTGACCGTCTGCACCAGCCCGGCGTAGCCAGCGGGGTTCTCGTGGCGGGAGCGGATGTAAGCGCTGGCCCTGCCGACAGAGAACACTTCCAAGTCCAAGCCGACCTCGTAGTCCTCGGGCACCGATCCCGAGACGCTCCACCCTTTCGGTGTGGTGTCCTGGGGGGCGACGGACGGCCGGCGCACATCTATCTCAGCAAGAATCTTGGTGGTCTCTGCCCGGGTCCGATCTGCTTCGGCCTCGAACTTCCGCGCTTCCGCGAGTGCCTTGGGCCGAGTCGTCCAGTAGGTAGTGAGTACGACGGCGACTCCACCCACTATCGGACCGATGAGTCCTAACAGTGCTGTCCCCATGAGCCCCCCAGAGGCGTGGCTTCCGACACAGCGTCAAAGCGAGGGTACGGCCGTGCGGGCGGACAGGGCATGGGATGTAGAAAATCTACACCGGTGACGTCCGCCCCGGACCCCTGCCTGATGACCAGGAACAGCACCGAAGCTCATCGCCGCCAAAGCCATGCACCTGATCAAGAGACAGCGAACGCACGCGGCGGACGCCCGTGCGACGTGCGCATCCGCACTCCCGCTCGGCGCCGACGCAGAACTCGGCACCCGCCCGACTGCGAACCCGTCCTGGCCGTGCTGTGCAGCTCGGAGTCCGACGGCCGACTCCCGCATCCGCAGGCTGGGAAGGAGCTCGTCTCTCTATTGCGGGGCGTCAGGGGTGGTGAGGTTTTGCAGGCGCTGGCGGACTTCTTCGGGTTGGATGTGGCTGAGCCACTCGCCGAGGCCGGCGGCCATGACCAAGGGGTCCACGCCGAGTAGTTGGCCGACGTAGTACATCTCACGCACGGTGTATTTGATCAATGCATCTTGGCGCTTGCTGATCTGACTCTTGGACATGCCGAGGAAGCTGCCGAGCTGCTCGTAAGTGAGCCCCGCTCGGAGCCTTCCGTGCTCGACGGCCTCGATGAACCTGAGCTCTAGCTCGGTCACCGCCTCCTGGGCCTGCTGCTTGGTCGCCTTGTCCATGGCGCACATCCTATCGAGGAGGTTTCCCTCAAACGACAGCCCCGACCGCTCGAAGAACGCGCGAATTGTTTCCAAAAAAGCCTAGAATGTTGCTCACAGGGAAACCTTGCAGGTATTCTCGTCGCCATGATCTACGGATACGGCGATGATTCGACCGGAGAGATCAAGCACGGTTGGGCACCCGCCCACTCCTGGCGCTGGTTCTTGGTCCGATCCGCCAAGCACGTCCCAAAAGCCGCCAAGGGTCAGCCCCAGTGGAAGACCCTGGGTGCGTCGTTCTTCGCGATCCTTCAGGCCGTGGGTCAGGCAGCGGACTCAGACGGCACCAACGCCTTCCTGGGCACCGACACCCTCATGGCTATCGGCCGGTGCAGCAAGGAAACCGTCCAGAAAGTACTCCTCGCCGCGGAAGCCATGCACCTGATCAAGAAGACGTCGAACGCGCGCGGCGGCCGCCACCCCAAGCCCGCCACGTACGCATGCACACTCCCGCTCGGCGCCGACGCCGAGACCGGCACCGGCCTCGACTGGGAACGCGCCCTGGCCGTGCTCGACAGTTCGGAACACGACCGCCGGCTCCGACATAAGCGGGCCCAGGCCACAGAGCGCCACGTGACCCCTTCTGACGAGACCCCTGGCCGTGTACAGACGGCGTCACATGACACCCTCTGTGAGGCGGCGAACAAGTTCCAGACGGCGTCACATGACAGACCCACAGGGCGTCACGTGACGGATCAGACGGCGTCACGTGACGCCCCTACCAGGTCCAACCAAGCTCTTGACCACGAGATGGCTGATGCAGTTGACCCACCTCAGGTGGATACTCCCGCCCCGCCAGAAGAGGACCCGCCGCCCGGTGTCGCCGAGTCTTCCGCGCAACCGCGTGCTGCGCGGCAGCATTACAACCGCGGCCCCGAAGCCGCCGCGAACAGTTACGAACGCCATGCCGCTACCTGCGAGCGGTGCCCTCGCGAGATGTGGTGCCCCCAGGGATCACGACTACGCAAATACCTCACAAGCGACCAGAGCCGCAAACGAGCCCGTCATCTCAGCGAGAAGTAGACGACATTGATCTTCCCTTATTACGATGGCGTCGCTCCCCGCGGGGCAGCATGTGCCGGTGACCGATTGGGCTTGATCCGCTTTGACGGACATCCGAGATCAGGGGTTCGTCCCCGGGAGGATGTCCGTCATGGAGAGCATGGGGAAGAAGAAGCCTCGCCCTCGCCGTTCGTTCACGTCGGAGTTCAAGGCCGAGGTCGTCGAGCTGTGCCGGCGCGGTGACTGCTCGGTCGGTCAGATAGCCAAGGACTTCGATCTGACCGAGGCCGCGGTGCGGGAGTGGGTCAAGCAGGCCGAGGTCGACGCGGGCGAGCGTGACGGGCTGACCAGCAGCGAGCGTGAGGAGCTGGCCGCGCTGCGGCGGGAGAACGGCCGCTTGCGGGAGGACGTCGACATCCTCAAGCGTGCGACGGCTTTCTTCGCGAAGGAGACCCGGTGACGGTGCACCCGTTCATCGAGGCGGAGAAGCAGAGCAGCCACAACGTCAAGCGCGCGTGTGAACTGCTCGAGGTCTCCCGCACCGCCTTCCATGCCCGCCCGGGCGGCACTCCTGGCCCCCGTGCGGTCCGCGACCTGGAGCTGACCGAGAAGATCACCGAAGCCCACGAGCACTCCCGTGTCACTTACGGGGCCCCGCGCGTCCACGCCGTCCTGCGACGCGAGGGCGAAAGATGCGGACGGCGCCGCCTCGCCAGGCTGATGCGGGACGCCGGACTTGAAGGCCGGCACCGCAGGCGGCGACACCTGACCACCGTCCCCGACCCGCGGTGAGCGATGTCCGAGGCGCGCTCCGGATCGATCCGGACGGTGCGGTGGTGGTCTTGCCGTGGCCCCCGGACGGTGAGGAGCGGCGGCGGATGGGAGCCGCAGTCGGCGGACCGGCGGACACCGGGATTTACCATCGGCGCGCTCACTTTCACGTCCACGGGAGCGGTGGCCCCGACGGCCTGCCGGTGAACCTGACTGCGTGGGTGCTGGCTTCGCACTGGCGCCAGATGGAACTTCCGTACGGCTTCTACGGACCCGTGGTCGTGACCGGTCCGCAACTCGCCGATCTGGAGGAAGCTCTGGCGGGGGAAGTCACCGCGGTGTGTGCGGCGGTGGCGGACATCCGCGCGGAGTGGGCTTCACGGCGGCCGGTGGGTGAGTCGCAGGCGCGTGCGGAGCTGCTGGGTGCCGCCCGCCATGCCACTGCCGCTCTCGCCTGACGGGGGTTGCCTGGAACGCGGCGTGGCCTGCAGGCAGGCCAGGCCGCGTTCGATTTTGTGTCTGGCCGTCAGCCTGTGATGCGCTGGGCGATCAGCGAAGGGTCCTGTGACAGGACCCGGTTGATGGTCTCCTTCGTCGCGTCGTCGAGGCTGATGTCGTACGTCCGTGTCATCTGCTGGAGCCGCGAGACGGTCTTGCGGACCGAGGTCTGGTTGCCGGTGGTCCATTCGATGTGGAGGAGGTCGCGGTAGAGGACCTCGGAGGTCTCCTCCACGTCCAGGCCCTGCGAGATGACCTGCCGGGCGGCGTCGAGGTCGGGGGATTCGCCGTCGGCGTGCCAACGGGCCAGAGTGTGGGCGGTGTCGGTAATCCGGGACAGGACCTCCTGGATGATCGGGTCGGCCCAGGGCAGCGTCCGCCCCGCGAACGGCTTGCCGCGCACGAGTGCCATTGCGGCCTCCAAGTCCGCGGTCCCGGCACGCGGTCCTGCGGCCAGCCCTCGGGCGGCGAGAGCCTTGAACTGGGCCCAGTCGGAGGTGACCGACGGATGGAACGCATACCCGGTACCGCTCTTGGGCCGGGGGAGCAACGGATGCCCGTCCTCAGTGGTCCCGAGGACCGAGCGCAGCTCCGACAGGCGGGACTGCAGGGTGCGCGGACTCCACGGGTTGACCGGGTCCATCGCCTGGCACAGGTAATCGACCGTGCGCCCGGGGCGCAGGTGGATGAGGGCTGCGATGGCGGTGGTGCGGGGGGCGTGCGCGGAATGCACGCCGCTGATTCGCAACGGTCCAAGGATCTCGACACAGACCCCGGACCCGGGCGTCTCGCTGTCCGCTGGGGCCGCGGCTTGTCGCGGCACAGCAGCCTGGCTGCCCTGGTGGGACCTCTGCGGTTCCTCGCCGGACGCCACGGGTTCCTCAGGAGAGGTGTCGGCCACAGAGGGGGCTGGGGGAGTGGTGGGTTCGGTGGTGAGGCCGGCGAGGAGCGCGGGGAAGGGGTTGCCGGGGTCTTGGGCGTCTTGGCTGGTGACGCGGACGGCCAGCGGCTGCCCGGTGGCGGCTGGCTGCTGGTGGCTCTCGGTGAACCCCCATGCCCCGGTGGCCGGTGCAGGGTCCTGGGTGGAAACCTCCAGGGCGTGGACGTACTGCCGGTACTGCTTGTCGGGGACGCGCTGGAGTGTCACCGGCAGCCCGAGCGGGTCGAGGCGGGCGTCCTGGTCGCGGGTCGCATCGAGGATCTCGGCGTGCGGGAACGCGCGTCGGGTTGCGGGGGTGGCCGGCAGGACGATGGCGGTCTGCAGGCTCCTGCCGGCGGTGAGGGCGTCGGCGAGCTGGGTGACGTGCTCCTCGTCGTACTCCCCTGCTGCGATCAACAGCCAGGGCAGGACCTGTTCGCCGCTCTGGTGGGCTTCGAGGAGCAGTGCGCCGAGGTCGGCCGCGACGGCGGGCAGGTGGGGCATCGTACGGACCCGGCCCTGTGGCAGCAGCCCGGCCAGGCGGGTGCCGAGCCCGGCAGTCAGGATCTCGCTGTAGTCGGTCCACTTGCAGGTCCCCAGCTCCAGCGCCAGAGCACGGGCAACTTCGAGGACCTCGTCGCGGGTGCCGTCCAGGAGCAGGACACGGCAGGTCATGAGGTCGGCCAGGAGCAGGCCCTCGGCAGTGCCACCCAGGGTGACCAGCCCGGGATACGGAGCCTCGACGTCCTGCAGGTCTTCCGCAGCCGCCAGGACCGCCTGACGGTCCAGGGCCCAGGTGACGGCGTCGGGGCCAGCGATGAACGGGGCGATCGACTCGGCGGGTTCGTCCAGCAGCAACGTGACACTGCCAGCCGCGAGGTGGACGCCGCGCAGCGCGGGAAGGGTGCGACCGTCTCCGTCGGCGCGGTGGGCCAGGGTCCGCAGGATCTGGTCCAGGAGCTCGACGTCCGCCGCTTCGGCGGCACCGAGGAGCTGTTCGAGGGCGGTGGGGTCGCTGTCCTGGGCGATGGTCTGGCCCGCGCGGCGCTGGCGCTGCTGCAGGATCCGTCGCACCCCGAGGCTCCCGGCGAGGGAGGCAGCGAGCAGCGTCCCGATCCCGGCGACCATCGCCCAGTCGACGCTGCTCGCGGTGGCGCCGGCCCGCGGGGCGGCCGTCGTGGCGGCGTTGGCCGGGCTTGGTACGGGTGCGGGCGTGGCCTGCTGCGGGAGCGGGGCCGCTGACGCCGGCTTGGTCGGAGCGGCAGTGTGGGCTGGGGCCGTGGACGGCGTGGGGAGCGGCGGCGTGACGGCGGGGGGAGCCGGGTCCGGGGTCACGGTCGCCTCCCCGGGCTGGGACTGTGCTGGGGCGGGGGCGGCCGGGGCAGGTTCGAGTGCCTGCGCGGTCCCGCCGGCTTGGGCAAGGGTGAGCTGCTGCCCGGGGTAGATGAGATCGGGATCGGTGAATGAGCTGCCATCGGGCAGCGGCTCGCCCTGGTTGAGGTTGAAGATCTCCTGAAACCGGTCCGCGTCCCCGAGCTGCTCGTCCGCGATCAGGGAGAGGCTGTCACCCTGCCGTACTCGGTACTCGCTGTGCCCGTTCGCGGTTGCGGGGGTGGGGCCGTCGTGGGCCTGGGGCCTTGCAGATGGCGCGGTGACGGCGTCGGTGGGGAGGGTGAGGGTCCATCCGGGCTGGATGGGCCGCTCGGCGTGGAAGGTGTTGCCGTCGTGCATGGTGCGGCCCTCGTTGAGGGCGGCGATGTCGGTCCAGCGTTCGCCGTCACCCAGGGTCTGCTCGGCGATCGACCACAGGCTCTCAGCCGGCCGGACATCGCGCACCGTGTACGTCACCGATCCTGTCCTGGCCCGCTCACCGGCTGATGCGGCGCCAGTGCCGGCGGTACTCCCGGCCGGGGTGTCGGGGATGGCGGACGCGCTCACGCTCACCGGCGCTGTGGCCGTGGGGGTGGCGCTGGCCGGGGCGGCGAGGGCTGTTCCTGTAGGCAGGGCGAGCAGGACTGCGCTGACGAGCGCGGATGCTGCACGCTGTCCGACCAGGCCCCGGATCTGGGGAGCGGCGCGGCCGCGGAGTTGGGCGGGGATCTCCAGCAGCACCGCGCACGCAAAGCAGGCCCAGCCCGCCCATCCGGCGACGGCCAGCAGCAGGAGGAACACCTGCCCCGAATCGCTGGTTGACAACAGATTCGACAGGGCGTCCATGCCGGGCGGGCCGACGATCGCTGTGGCCCACCACAGCAGGCTGGGCAGGCCGGCCAGAAGCGCGGCCAGCACAGTCAGGCTGATCAGGGCCCGGACCATCGCGGCCGCGGTCTGGGCACTACCGCGCACCGGACGCGGCGTACGGGAGCGGGCGGGCGATGGCTTCACCATGGAACGGGTCCTTCTCAGGGGTGGTGGGTGAGCTGTTCGGGTCGGGTGACGCCGTGCAGGAGTCGGGCGCTGCCGTGGCCGGTGACCTCCATCGAACCGATTCCCAAGACCGGCAGGAACAGGGGCGAGTAGGTGTCGTGGACGGTGATCGACAGCTGCGTCCCATCGGCGGACAGGGCGGTGCTGCCTTGGCTGCCGGCGCGGGCCAGGTAGGCCTGTGCGGCTGCCTGCGCGGCGGCCGGGTCGACGCGGACCGCTTCTCCGTTGACGGCTGCGGCGGGGTCGATGGCCTGGCCGGCTGCGCGGGCGGCCTCCATGGCCAGGGCATCGGCGCGTTCGGTGGCGCGCAGCTTGCCGCCGCCGTCGATGGCCAGGCCGATGATGCCCAGGAGCGCGATAGTGACGATCGCCGTGTAGACGGCAATCCCGCCCCCATCAGCGCGCCACCCCGGCCCCGGCCCCGGCCCCGGTCGGGAAGTCTGTGCCTGCATTGGTCATCCCTCCCTCGAGCGGTAGGCATCAACGATGGACGTGAACTGACTGGTCAGCGTCTTGGATCCCGGAACCCCTGGAAGAAGGAGATCTGACAACGGCACGGTGCACGAGATCGTCACGGTGACGGTGCCGACCTCGCCCAGGGGCACAGTGAGTCCGGCCGTGTCCACGCTCGTGCTGCTGGATGCGCAGCGGATGCCCTGGTCGTCCAGGGACCGGGCGGCCGCGGCGCTGGCCTCCGCCTGCGCCCCGGATTGGGTACGGGAGATGGAGGCGGCGCGGGCGGCGTCCTGGGCGGCGGCGTCGATCTTCGCGCCGGAGGTGACGATGCGCCCGCCGGCGATCGCCGTGCACAGCAGCATGAGCAGCAAAGGGATGACGATCGCGGCGGCGATCGACTCACTGCCCCGATCCGCGCCCCGCTGCCATCGCGCCTGGTGGTGCGTCACGGCGTGGTCCACCTTTCGCGTGGGGCGCTCGCGGATTGCGACACGCTCAGCCCCGAAAGGCCGGGGATGAGGGAGGGCGCGGTGCCGGTGACGGTCACCCGGACTTCGGTGGCGGTGCTACCGGAGGTGCTCACGGTGCTGCCGGCGAGACTGTCCCCGGCCAGACGCCCGAGGGTCTCGCGGGCCCGTGCTGCGCCGGCGCCCTCCGGGGCTTGGTAGACGCGCGCTGCGGCCACACCCTCGCGGGCTGCGGTGAGTGCGAGGTTGCGGGCGAAGAACCACATCGAGGCCTGCACCACGGCGACGGTCACCAAGATGACGAAGGGGAACACGATCGCCATCTGGATGGATGCCTCCCCTCGCTGACCCCAGCCCCGGATGTCCCCGCGTACGGCGCTCGCGTCTACCTCTCCAATGGGGTCCGGGGCGCTCCCGGACTTGGCTGTCGCGGGCGCCACTTCGCCCCCCTCTCTTCGTCGAGTGCTGTCGTTTTCGGCGCGGCTCAGGTCCCGGAGAGCTTGAGGTTGTACTTGCCGACCACGACGGCGATCGTCCCGGCGATCAGGAGGGCTCCGGCGACGGCGGCCACCCAGATGATGACGGTCGTGATCGAGATGTCCCCCCGGTCCTTCGAGCTGTGCTCCCTGACCTCCTCCCAGCGGGACTTGAGGGCGAGGGACAGCCGGATCGCGAGCTTGGTCATCGAAACTCCTTCGGACATCGGGGGATTGGTCAGGTGTTGAGCATGCGGATGACGGCGGGAAAACTGATCAGCAGCATCACCAGCACCGCCATCAGGGCGCCGGGGGCCGTCATCTTCTCGGAGTTCGCGTTGGCGCTGGCTGCCTGAGCGGAGAGGAGCTCGGTGCGCAGATTCTTGGCGCGCGAGCGCAGCGTGGTGTAGACGGCGGCGCCGTCGTCGGCGGACTGCCGCATGATCGCGGCGAGGTCGTCCAGCACCGGCAGGTCGAGCTCGGCAGTGAGTCGTGCCAGTGATTCCCAGTGCGGGACCTTGTCGACGCGGGAGCGGGATAGCGCTGCTTGGATCCGCTGGAACGCCCACCCCTCGCCGACCTGCGCGGCCTGCTCCATGGCCTGCTCGGCGGCCACGCCACCGGCCCGGCGCAGCGCGACCAGGTCGAGGTAGGCGGCCATGGCGTGCGCGAACTCGGCGCGGGCTCGCTTGGCCTTGTCCCGTAGCGCCAGGTCGGGGGTGAACCAGAGCAGGGTCGCGGCCAGGAGACCGACGATGGCGGGCAGGTAGAGCGGCAGTCCCAGGATCAGGAGCGGGATCGTGGACAGCGGCGGAAGTAGCAGTCCGCCCGCGGCCAACGCGGCCTTCGTCAGCAGGAACTTGGCCGGGGTGGTGCCGGTGAGCGCGAGGTCCTTGTACGGGATGCGAACCCCTGGCACGTCCGACAGCTTCTCGAGCAGCCACTGCCCCCACCGCTCGTCACGGTCGGCCACCCCCGGGAGGTCGGGTGTGGGCGCCAGGGCGGGCTGATTGAGACGACGCAGCGCCGGCCCGAGTGCGGGATCGGGCATCAGAACTTCGCGGAGCAGCAGGGCCACTCCGGTGCCGATCGCGGCACCGGCCAGAATCGCGGCCACAGCCGTCATGCCGTCACCCCCACAGGGTTCGCCTCGGGCTCGTCTTCCACCGTGGGAGCCGGGGAGACGGCGCTCCGCGGGTCGGTGACCAGGAAGCGGGGGATGGGCTTGATATCGGCAATCTGCCGCATCAGTGCCAGGACTCCGACGAACCCGGCCGACAGGATGGCCAGGACGAGCTGGCCCAAGAGGGTGCCGTAGGGGGCGGTATAAGAGGGGATGAGAAATCCGCAGCCGATGACACCCAAGGTGATGATGGTCATCCACCGCATCGTCGTACGCGGCTTGGCCCGGTCGGCCTCGATGGCACGCCGTCGGGCGACTTCTTCGTGCACCGATTCCGCCAGATCCTCCAACGCCTGGGCGAGACCCGGGCCGCCGTCCTGCGCAGATAAGATCAACGCACCCACCACCTTGTCCGCGGTGACATCGTTCAGCGCGTCCCCGAACAGGCGCAACGCGTCCGTAGGTCGCCAGCCGACCGCCAAGCGGTCGACCAAGTCGCCGACCTCCGCCGTGATGTCCTCAGGGCAGCCCTTGCGAGACACCTGCAACGCCTCGTTCAATCCGGACCCGATCCGTAGGCTGTTGGCGATGCGCTGCGTCCAGTCACCGAGGGACTCGAGCTTCGCGATCCGGGTAGTGGCCGACTTCGTCGGAGACAGCAGCCACGGCACCCCGACCACGGCCAGAAACAGCAGGACCCCGGCGACGAACACCCCCGAGACCAGCCACAGCAGCACCCCAAGAACGCCGCCACTTACCAGACGCGTGCGGCGGGCCATGACTGCGTCCCGCCCGGCCAACGCACGCCCGGCCCGCAACCGTGCGATGAGCCCCGGACCTTTCGGGGCGGGCGTACCCACCATCCCGCAGACCAGCCCGACCAAGCCGCCGGCAACGGCGAGCCCGACCAGAACCCACATCAGCAGCATGTTCACAGGCTTGACTCCTGGACCAGCAGCGGCAGCGCCGCGCCCCATGCCCCGCCGGGTGCGGCGAGAAGGTTCGCGTCGAAGCCGACGCGGCGCAGGTCGTTGATGCAGCGCGGCACCATGAGAGGCACGCCGCGCGGCTCTGCCCACTCGGGGCGCGGCCCGAAAATCTGGTTCGTCTCCGGCCGACCCCCCTCCCCGACGCCCGTCACCTCCAGGACATGGGACAGGAAGCGGTGGCGGTGCCCGCCGATCTTCGTCTCGTCGATGGAAGCGACGAACACGATGAAGTCCAGACCGTTGGCCGACTGACGGTAGGCAAGGGATTCGGACATGTTGGCCTGGGCGAGGAGATACAGCTCAGCGATCCGATCGAACACCACCGACGGGTGGATGGCATGCAGCGTGCACAGATTGCCGCCGGCGCCGTTGGTCATGGCCTGAAGCATCGCGACGATCTCCGGGCCGCGGACCTCACCGACCACAATCCGCGTCAGCGTCATGCGCAGCGCCCGGTACATGAGGTCCATGAGCGTGATCTCACCGGCCGCCGACCCGGCCACGAACTCCCCATTGGACTCGCGCGCCTCCATCGGCACCACCTGCCGGTGATATCCGTTCTCGTGGGCGAACAGCTCGTACTCGGTCTCCAAGGTCGCGAACCGCTCGTCTGGGTCAACCTCCCGCAATAGCGCCCGCAGCAATGTTGTCTTGCCCGCCGCCTGCCCGCCGACGACCATGATGTTCTTCTCCGCCCGCACGCAGGCGCGCAGGAACTGCTCGAGGGTGGAGTCGAGCATGCCGCGGCTGACGAGCTCGGGCAGGTCCGCATGGCGCATGCTGTGACGGCGAATCGTGACGTAGGTGCCCGGGGTGACGTCGATGACGGCCTGGAGCCGCGAGCCGTCCGACAACCGCAGCGCCAGGAAAGGATCCGCAGTCGAGAGACTGCGCTCACTCTGCCCCGTCGTCCGGCGCGCCAGATCACGAAGAAGCTCACGCAGCTCCTCATCGGAGTCGGCGACCTGAGGTACCTTCACGCGGCGGCCGTCGGTGAAGTCCAACCACACGTCCACGTACCCATTGATGAAGATGTTCTCCACCAGCACGTTGTCCAGATGAGCCTGTAAGCGGCCGGCCCGGAATTGCAGATCGAACACGGCCTGGGCGATGGCCGCGTCCTCGGCCGCGCTCGTCGCGGCACCACGCCTGACAGCCTCGGCATCCGACCAAAGAGCCACCTGCCTGTTGATCAGGTGCCGCCCCTGCTGTTCTTGAGCTGCCCCGGACAGGCCCGACTTGGCCCGCAAGAGGTCGGTGAGCTCCTCGCCGACCTCCTTCTTGATCAGCCGCACCGCCGCGTAGTCCACCACCGACCCAACCGGGATCGGTGCCACAGGCAGCACTGCCGGACCACGTGTACCCGGCTCGGAGACCCGGGGATCACGCGGCGGCATACCTGTCGGTGGCACGGAAACCGTGGCGCGGGGTGCGGTCAGACGCGCTTGCAGGGAACCGGTGACCTGGGGGCTGCTGTGTACGGGGTTAGCGCGCACCGCTTACCGCCCATCCTGACGCCGCACCAGCCGACGGTGGGGCGAGGCGAGAGCGGCGGATCGCCACCAGCTCCTGCACCCGCACCGCAGCCGACCGCGCCGAACGCATCAACTCACCGGATTCGAACCTCCTCGGCTGCTCCGCCCCGTCCGACAACACCTTCGCGTCCTTCGGCCGCCACGGGATGACGGCCGTGACGGGCACGCCAAGGTGCTTGCGGACCTCCTCCTTGGAGAACGGGCCCTCGTGCACCAACAGGAGCCCGATCTCGGCGCCCGCACCAAGCTGCTCCCGCAGCGCGTTCACCCGCACCTGAGTGCTCTGCAGTCCACGCAAAGTGTTGCGTGCGACGAGCAGCACCACGTCGGCCCGCTGGGCCAAGACCGCAGACGCACCGAAGGCGCCGCGCCGGCCGAGGTCCACCAGGACGTCATGCCCGTGAGCCTCGATCCCCGCGAACAGCGCAGCCAGCGGCGCCCACGCAGGTTCCATCGCCGAGGTATGGGCGGGATCGTAGAGACCGGGCAGGACCAACCGGTCACGCGACTCGGCATCGGTGATGTCCACCAACTGACGCCAAAACGCCTCCGCCAACTGCCCCTGACGTGCCGCGACAGCCAGATTGCGCAGCCCATGTGAGTTGTCCAGCGTCCCCTGGAGAGCGCCGGGCAGGATCGCCCCTCCATCCGGATCAGCCTCGGCCAGCACCACCCGATGACCCTCCGCCAGCGGCCACGTCATCAAAAGCGCCATCGCCACCGTCGTCACCCCCGGAGCGCCAAGACCACCCGCCAACGCGATGACCGACATCAGCCCGCCTCCTGCGGAGCGATGATCAGAGCCACCCCACCCATCGCCACCCGCGCGGCCAACATTGGGCCCTCGCTCGAGGGCACCGCCACGTCCACCACCAGCACGCCCGTCGCCGGAGCCGGCACCCCCACGGCCACAACGGTTGCAGGCAGCGTTTTGGGCGCGCTGACCGGATCCCCAGGCTTACCACCCGCTGTGGCCGCCACTGCTTGATCCGGCGTCCACACGATCAACACCCGCTGCCCGGGCGCCAAGCGAGACGCCGGCATCTGCGAAGGCTTCAACGCCACACCCACCAACTGATCACCGGTCTTCACCAGGGACGCATTGGTGACCTGTCCAGGAGACAGCAGCGACCCTGCCTTCAACGCGACGGCAGCCCGCTGGCCTACCAGCCCGCTTTTCTTCGCGACAGGGACCGCCTTCACCGCCGGATCCAGCGCCAGCGACGCGGGCGCGATATCGGCATCGGTGATCGCCGCCCCAACTGGCACATCACGGGCTACCACCAGCACCGCCGACCGCTCGCCGGACGCGGTGAACAGCACCGCACCGAACAGCCCTCCCGCCGCGATCAAGGCCACGGACAAGGCAATCAGCCCGGGCCGGCGGCGGCGCTGACGCAAGACACGGGGAGCGGAAGCCGGACTGCCCTCAGGCCTGCCAGGTGCAGGTACGTGGGTGGTGGTCGTGCTCACGAGCTATGCCTCCAGAGAAAACGAAGGGGAACGGGGGCTACTGGCCGACGACCTGGACCTCGCCGACGGCGAGGTCGACAGCTCCGGCGCGAGTCGCGGCGAGCTGACCGCTCTGTCCACCGCCGGCCCAAGTGATGGACCACGTTGACGTCGCGGTGACGTGGTACTTCCCGGACGCGGTCGTGCTGGACGGCACGCGGTACTGATGGCCGCAGTCGGGTGACGGAGCCCTCCCGAACTCGGCACGGTAGGGGGTACCTGGGCTGACGCAGGTGACGGTCGTTCCATCGCCCATCTCCCACACGATCTTCGACACCCTGGCTGTCGCATTGACCGTGATCCCGCCTGCTGATGCCGACGCGATGTTCGGCCCGTACGTCTCAGGACCCGTCGCCGTCCACATGTAGACAGGCATCCCAACAACCCCCACGCCCCCAGGCTTGGGCACAATGCCGATCGCCGGGGGCAACAGACGCATCGAATCAATGGCGCGCTGCGCCAGAACGGCCGGACTCACTGCTGGATCGGGGGTACCCAAAGACCAAAAGGCCCGTCCGAGGACCCCATCCGTAGCCGCGCCCCCGCCGGAATCACCACACGGATTCACATAGACAGCACCATCGCCGGGCGAATGCCCCTCCCACAGCGCGCTATCCACAGGCGGCTGAGGCTCAAGCAGGCGAATGGAGCAGTCCCTAGCCGCTACCGGTTTTTGGTCTAAACCATGCGAAGATCCGCCGCCATGCGACCCTGGCGGCGGCTCGCTGCCGGGAACATCGACTTCGACACAGAAATGCACCCGGCCACAGTCTCCGGCGCCGACGGGGCCGTCGGCAACCGCTGCTGAGGCTCCAGCGGTCAGCAGGACAGAACTCGCTACGATACTGACGGGCCGTCTCAGCATGCCCGACGCTCCACCTTTTCCTCTAAGACGATCCAGCCGGTGGGCCACTTCTCGGCAGTTACGGTGCTCACGTATCGCAGGAGCCGGGTTTTCGAGAGCTGGACTTCCTTACCAGTGGCCTTGTCGATTGGCTTCCACTGCGACACATCGACACAGTCCGTGATAACTGCGGTCTCCAGCTTCGTGCCTTCCTTGAGTACGACGGCGGTACTCGAGTGCTGCACTTGTCCGTTGACGACCTGGCCAGCGCTGCGGAGGCTGGTGAGCTCCTGTTCCGCCTGCACGAGCGCATCTCCCGTTGCCACCTTGTTCAGGTCGGCGGCCGGGGCGTCGGGTCTGGCGTAGAGGGCGGTGAGGGTGCTCCAGTAACGGTCGAAGGCGGCCTTGGCCTCGGCCTTGGACGCTTCCTTCGGGTCCGTCGGCGCCGCGCGTGACGAGGCCGACGTGGACACCGGGACCGACGCCGTGGCCTCCGGCGATGCCTTGCCGTCGTCGGAGTCCGTCGTGCAGCCGGCGGTGAGGGCCGCGACGATCGCGGCGGCTGCGAGGGCCCGGCGGTGCTGGGTGAATCGCTTGTGTTGCTGTCGTGCGGTTGTCACGGAGAGAAACCCCCAGTGGTCACTTCGTCGGGTGGGGCGGGTTGCTTGCCCGAGCCGCCAAATCGCTGGTGCAACGGAGTTGCCTGACAGTCGTACAGCGCACCTTACGACGTCAACGACCCAGTTCCTATGGGGTTCTTGGTGCTCAGGTGATCGAACATCGTATGAAATACCGGATAGTCGTGTGTCGAAACCGCTGTGAGGGCGGCTTTTCCTACCAGCTGGCGAGCGAGATCGGCGGTGATCCGCCAGGGTGTGTCGATGGCCGAAATTCTCACTTCTGGCCGATTCTTTGCTGCTGTAATCCTTGCAGCTCCGCCTCGCCGCTTCGCTCACCGGTATGGGCCCAGCAGGTAACGATCGGGCAGCGACCTCACTCACCGGTCCCCGGCTTGAAGGTGGCGGCAGTCTGAGGGCCGACGCTGCGCGTACGCCACAATGCTCCGTACCCTTGGGTAAACGGTGGTTTGCTTACGAGCGGGACCTGCGCGGCGGACTCGTCCCATGGCCGGGCTGTCGGTCCCGGTCCGCGGCCGCGATTCGTCCAGCCTCGGTTCCGTCCGGTCCTGGTGGCCCCACGTGAACTCGTTTTCCTCGTAGGAATATCAGGCCGTTCCCGATGAGAGCCTCGCGGTCAGAGAGCTGCGCCATCAAGCCGTCGTTGTCGTGCTGGCATTCCTGCCAGTCGACGGCTTCTGGGGCGGATGGGCTTTGGTGCCGGTCAGGATGGTTGCTCACAGCTGGGTCCATCCGCGGGGTTCGGGGCTTCCGGTCAGGGGTGTCCAGACGTCCGCGTGTGGTCCGTGGACTTCGAGGTCTTCGAGGATGGCGGCGCCGAGGGGCACGTGGGTGGCGAGGCGGGTGACGAGGTCGTGGTCGGCGGTCATCCGCCTCAGGTCTTCGATGCGCTTGGTGAGGGTGGGGCGGGGAGCGCCGGTGAGGATGAACAGGATCCGGGGGAAGCGGGGGTAGAAGCGTTGCCAGGCGAGCATGGCGCTTTGGTCTGCGATGGTCCCGCGCCGGCCTGCTGGTTGGGGGGTGTAGCTGTGGAAGCGGGCGTAGGTGATGAGCTTGCGGGCCAGGCGTTCACTGCTCATGGTCGTTCGATCGATTTCCACGAAGGCCCGGTACTGCAGGCGCGGGTGGTTGGCCGTGTAGTGGAAGACGGCGTCCGCGATGAGGCGGTCCTCGCCGCCTGTGTCGGGGAGGCGGTGGGTGACCTCGGGGACCCAGTCCAGGGGCTCGTATTCGTCCCCGTGGTTGCGGGCGTCGGTCAGGAAGGTGAGGTGGGCGCGGACGCCGGTGAGGGTGTGGGCGGCGCGCAGGGAGGCGGCGGTAGGGCTGGGGATGGTGGTGGGGGTGCGGCCGCGTAGCTCAGGCCAGTCGCTGACGGCTTGGGCCCCGGCGGGGGTGAGGAAGTGGGCTTGCAGCCCGCGCCTTCCTCCGAGGACGGTGTGCGTGACCAGGCCGTCCGCGCGCAGTGGCGCGAGCACGTTGTGGATCTTGCGGGGTGGGGTGTGGGGGGTGAGCATCTGGTGGAGCTGAGTGGTGGTGAGCAGACGGTACTGGGAGATCAGGGCCAGGGCGCGGCGTGCGTGGGTGTCGCCGGTGGCGGGCTGGAGCAGGGGCGCGGCGGTCATCGGTACTGGTCCTTCGTGTCGGCGGGGGTGGTGGAATTGCTGCGCTTCTTGGTGAGGAAGGCGCGGACGTTCTGTTCTTGGGCGAGCGCAATCGTGGTGCGTTCTGCCAGCGGGAGGGCGCCGGCGTTGGCACGGGCGGCGCGGCGCAGCGCATCGGTTTTGGTGGGTCGGGCGAGGAATCCGAAGACTTCTGCGAGTTCGGGGCCGCGTACGCGCAGGGGGCCGATGCGCTTGCCGGCGACGGTGAACGACGCGTAGTGCCACCACCGGTCCAGGCCGGCCACGTCCTGGGGAGTGACGGTGTCGGGCCACTGGTTGGTGATCTGCGTGATGGCCTCGACGGATCCGGCCGTCGTGGACAGACAGGAGGCGTTTTGCAACAGTGCGGCGCGGGTGGTGGGGGTGAGGCGGTTCAGGAGCTGGGTCATGCCGTGCAGGCGGCATCCGAACTTGCGCAGCTGCTCAGTGATCTCGGCCAGGACGGTGGAAGCCCCGGCGTCGAGGGAGATCAGCTCGTCGAGGTAGAAGCGGAAGGGGCGCCGCTTGTTCTCGGGGAGGTCGCGGCGGGACAGGCCGGCGCGCAGGAAGTCCCGGACGATCAGTGAGATGAGCAGCCGGTCGGTGGGGCCGGTACCCGGCGGGCAGATCCACAAGACCTGGCCCTCGTCCATGGCGCGGCGGATGTCGTACCCGCTGACGGGGCAGCCCAGGAACGCCCGGATGACCGGGTTGGCTCCGAGCCGTTCCAGGGGGTTGAGCACGATGGGCAGTGCGTCCTTGGGGAGGTCGGGGAAACTGGCCGTCCACCATCGGCGGCCTTCCTCGTTCAGGGCGGTCACGACCAGGTGCCGGAATTCGGGGTCGGTCAGCAGTGAGCGGATCTGGAACAGGGTCGCCTGTTGCTCGGGCAAGCCGGCGGCGACGGCGGCCGCGTTGACGGTCACCAACGCTTCGGCGGCTTTGGTCAGGATGGTGAGCGCGCGCGGCGCGCTGACGTCGTCCCACCCCAGGGCGGTCGCGAACGCTTCCACGACAGCGCCGGTGACCTCGTGCGGCGGCTGGCCGCATGTCATGTCGAGAAGGTTCCAGCAGCCCAACAAGTCGCTGCTCTCGCGCACGGTGAGGTCGAACAGGGCGATCCGCTCCATGATCGCTTCGTGGGCGAGGTAGCGGTCGACGTCCGCGAAGGAGTCGCCGTGCGGGTCGACGAACGCGAGGCCGCGCCCGTTGTGGGCGCTGGCGACGGCCTGGACTTCGGCGCGCATCGTCTTGCCCCAGCCGGCCTTGCCGGACTGGACCTCGAACAGGGTGTCGTCCTCGTGGGTGGCCAGCAGCCGCTCTCGCCCGTCCGAGCCCCGGTACCAGCCCTGCGGGACCAAGTCCTTGCCCCGCTCGAAGGTCGGCATGTCGCTCTCCATGAGCGGGACCTGTGCCATGCGGGTGGGCGGTTTGAGGAGTCCGGCGAGTTCCTCAATGTGGGCCCACCCGCCCTGCGCAGGCCGCACCAGTCCACTGGACCATCGCTTATCGAACCGGTCCCGCCACGGCCACCGGTCGGGGCCGATCCGTGCCGGGCCGAGTGACCAGCCCTGGGAGGCGAGGCGGGAGGCGCCTGCGTAAACGTCCATGGCTGCCCTGATCCGCGCGAGCCGCTGCTCTGCGCGGTCGGCGGTGTCGGAGGCGCAGCGCAGCAGGATCTGGACACGCACCAGTCCGGGCGTGTGTGCGAGCTTGCCGAGGACAACGTCCCGCTCGAGGCGACGGGGCTGGGGTGACATCAGCATCTGGCCGCGGCGGGTCCCGCGCCACTGGGCCGGGTCCAGAAGGCGGCCCAGGGAGACGTGCAGGCTGTCGGTGGAGTCCTGGCTCATCCAGCGTGCTTCGCGCTGCGCTTCGCGGCGTGCTTGGTTGCGGGCCTGCTGAATGGTGTGGAAGCGGTGTACGGCAAGGTGCCAGCGGGAGGCGGGGGAGAGGTCGAGGCAGACCTCGGCGAGATCACCGAGGCTGTCGCTCAGGTCGGCGACGGCATCGATCAGCGGCTGGAGCGGATCCGGGTCCAAGGGGACGTCCCGCAGCCGGGATCCGGGCTTGCCATGCAGGGTCAGTACGGCACGCACCGTGTGTTCGCGACGCTTGTCGGCGACCGGAGGGACCGGCTTCGCCTGGACACGGGCCCCGTACGGGTTCTGGGTCAGCAGCGCGTGCGCGGACGCGGGGGCTTCGATCCGGTAGGTGAGGGGGCGGGTGCCGTCGGCGCGCAGCCGCAGCCTCAGTGCACGGGCACGCCGCGGAGTCCACCACGGCCCGGAGCCGGCTGCGCGGATCAGCTGCATCCCCTGACGCCAGATCTGCTCCGGACTCGGGTCGAACCCGGCGCTGGGCACCAGCTCCAGATATGTACGCCGCGACAAGGCTTCTGCTGACAGGCGCTTTTGCAGGGCCTCCCATCCGGTCAGGGCAGCGGCTGCGACCAGTACCAGCCACCAGGAGTTCACCACCGCCCAGTCGGCTACGGCCCTGACGGCGGCGAAGATGTCGGCGCCCGTTTGGAGCGCCCCGGCCAGCATCACATGGTGCGGTTCCATGATCCTTCTCCGTTCTGGATGAAGCGGACGGTCGCGGTGCGGCCGTCGAGGAACGTCCAGGCCGGATCGCCTCCGGCCCACACCAGCCGCACCACCGCCCGGACCGGCTCGCGCTGGCCGTCGCCCGAATTGGCGCCGGACGTGGGTGGGGTGTCGCGGCGCGCGGTCGCGGCCTGGATCCGCACCTGCGTGTAGCCGGCCGTCTCGGCCAGCCAGGCCGTCCGGCCAAGGGCGAGAACGTGTAGCTCGGCGGCGGCCGGTAGATCCGGGGCGCTGGCCTGGTCCAGTGCCTGCTGGATAAGCGGATCAGCGGCTGGTCCCGAACCCGGCGGCGGGAGTTCGGACAACGCGGGTGCGGGGCTGATGCCACCGCTTACCGACGGCGTGGAGGTGCTGTCTGGTGAGGGCTGCCGCAAGATCTCCGACTCGGAGGGTGACGGAACCGGCCCGGCCTGACTACTGGGTGGGGATGCCGCCTGCGGCCCCGGGGTGACCTCGGCGCGCAAGGAGCGTGATGCCTGATCCTGGTGGCTGGCCGGGCCTGCCGCGGGGGTTGTGTCGCAGTGTCCCGCGTACAGCAGGCATGAACCGGTGATGGTGAGGAGGAGGGCGGCGGCAAGCAGCCGTCCCCCGCCGGAGGGGGAGGGCGTCACAGCAGCCTGGCCCCTCCCGCGTAGTCGGGCATGGCGGTGAGGGGGTCCACGCGGACCTGCGTGCCCGGTCGGGGCGCGTTGATCATCTTTCCGTCGCCGAGGTAGATCCCGACGTGATGGATGGTCGAGTCAGCGGTGGGGCTGTAACCGTAGAAGACGAGGTCGCCGGGCTGCAGCGCGCCGAAGCCGGCGGACGCCGGAATGCGGCGTCCCGCACCTGCTTGGGCGGCCGCCGTACGCGGCAGGTTGATCCCGGCCTTCGCGTAGGCGTATTGGGTCAGGCCCGAGCAGTCGAAGCCCGTGATGGTGCGGCCGTCTTGGCCGCGCGGGGAGCAGCAGATCCCGGTGGTGGGCCCGCTGGGGCCCCCGCCGCCCCAGGAGTAGGGGAGTCCCTGCTGGGCGAGGGCGGCTTGGATGACCGCGGCGGCGTTCCCCGATGGGAGGGCGGGGGCCTGGCCGAGGGCGTCGTAACGGTCGATCCCGGACAGCACGTCGTGCACGTAGGCCCAGGACTGGTTGTAGGTGTGCAGGGCGGCGCGCAGCTGTTCGCGGTCGCGTAGGTCGCGGCCGCCTGCGCACAGGTAGGCGGCAGCGGAGGCGGCGGCGTCATCGGCGTTGTGCGGGCTGATGGTCCCGTCTGCGTTTCCGTCCCTGCCGTAGGTGCGGAAGGTGGCTGGCAGGAACTGGAAGGGGCCGACGGCCCGTTCGTATTCCGTGTCGTTGTCCCACTGGCCGCCGTCGGTGTCCCGGATGGCGCTGGTGTTGCCGCCGGGGCGGGAGCCGTCCAGACGGGGGCCCACGATGATCGGGTCGATGTCCCCGCTCACGCCGACCAGATGGCCGGAGGCGTGGTCGGACTCCACCCGCGCGATGCCGGCGAGGATCTGCCAGCGCATCCCCGCGCAGCCGCGCATCTGGGAGGCGCCGGCGCGGTAGGCGGCGAACATCCGTTCCGGGATCCCGGCCGCCACCGCGCTGATCGCCCCGGCGCCGGCACCGGCCCGGGTCAGGGCCGCGGCAGTCAGCAGCACGGGTCCGGTGCAGGCCGCGGCCGCCACGAACAGCATTACGCCAAGGCACCCCAGCTTCTTCCAGCGTTTCACTGGCTGCCGTCCTCACGCGCACGGCGCTCGGCGGCGCGGCGCTCGGCGATGCGGCGGGCGTGGAGGACCTGCAGGAGGTTGTCCCGGTTCGCTGCCTCCCGGGCCTCGACACCCGCACCCGGCCGGTCTGCTGCCGCGGCCGCCTCCGCGCCCCGCGGGGTGCGGCGCATACGGGAGGGCGTCTCCTCCCGTACGGCGGCCGGCGGGCTTTCCCGCGGGGGTGCGGCCGGGGAACTGGCGGTGGTCCGGGTCCGGAGCCGACGGCTGCCGTCCAGCGGGGCGGTGCGGATGGCTGCCGCGATGGCGGTGTCACGGACTGCGCCTGCGGGGTCATGGACCTGCCAGGCGGTGGCGAGGGTTTGACCGGCGTGGTCGACCCGATCGCGGACGGTCCGTCCGCCGTCCGCCCAGCGGCCGCCGTCCTCGCGGACCTGGTGCGCGGCCACCCGCAGTTGCGTGCGGGCGTCGTCGGTGAACTCCGAGGCCGCACCACGTGCGCGGCCCACGTTGCGGGGAAGGCCCAGGGTCGCCCCGTAGGCGAGTCGGGCGGTGCGGGACGCGACACGGTAGCCGCGCAGCCGCGAGGCCCGCGCGTGGAGGCGCGATCCCAGCAGCGGCCGGTCGGCGGCGGGGTCGTGGAGGATCTCGCCGCTCTCTTGGTCCACCACCATCTCGCCTTGGCGCTGTGTCTGGCCTGCCGGCCCGCGGGCCGTGGCCGCGTGGTGGAGGGCGGCTGCAGCGGGATGCCGGGCGGCAGGGTTCGGGCCGACGAGTGCGGCGTGTGCTCCACGCAGTGCCACGGCCAGCGGTGCGATGCTGCGCCGTCCCTCCGCCAGCGCGTCGCCGAGCAGCCGTCCGGGAGACATCGCCATTCCCGATCCGTCACTCAAGGCCGCCACACTGCCCAGGGAGCGCAGCCGCGCGCCGAACGCCCAGTGTGCGGCGGAGAAGCCACCACCCAGCCCACCCGTGCCGAGTCCTGAGGCCGGGCCGTGCAGGGCGAGAGCGGCGCCGAACTCGGAGCTGTCGCCGGGCAGGTGGCTGCCGCCGATCTTTGAGAACCGCATGCGGCTGGCCAGGCGCTGCCCGAACGAGGCTGTGGCGGCCAGGACCCGCCGGTGCATGATCAAGAACGCCAGAGCGAGGGCGTCCACCAGCAGAAGGCGCTCCACCATCTGGTCGGGGCCGGCGTCGGCGAGCAGCGCGTCCACGGCGATCCCGAACAGCGGCAGGGCCATCGCGGCCACGAACGCCACCAGGGCGGAGACGACGAACACGCCCAGCCACCGCCACAGCAACATCCGCGATGGGCCGGGCAGCATCGCCCACACCCATGCGATGGGCCCGGCGGCAGCGGTGGCCGCGTCCGCGCCCTGGGCGCCGAGCATCACCACCGTCATCGACACGATCATGAGAGCCACCACGAGGACGGCGACCAGCAGCGCCAGCACCGACCACACCCGATCCCACGTCGGCTCCTGAGCGTATGCGGCCGCTGCTTTGCCCACGGGGCCGGCGCCTTCCAGGTCCTTGATCAGCCTGGGGAATCCTGCCTTGCCCGCCCCTGCCGCGCGGCAACGCTCCTCGCTCTGCGGGTCGAGCGGCGCACAGTAGTCCTTCGACGGCTCGGCAAAGTGATCTTCGCAGTACTTTTTGGAGTGGTCGTCGAGCAGCGCACAAGCGTCCCCTGTGCCCTGTGCCGGGCTCGCCGCAGGGGCAGGCGCGTTGCTTTTGACCCACTTGAGATGCGCTTGGTATGCGGCGGCGTCGCCGGGGTTCTTCGGGTCCAGGATCCGCCCGTACTGGATGAGCATGTAGGGCTTGACGATCAGCGCGTCGGTCAGCGCGTTCTGGATCGGGGTGGTGACCGTCTTGGCGTCGGCCTGCTCGCTTACGCAGGCGTCATGGGCCGGGCCTACCGCGGTGTCGCAGGGGCGACCGCCGCGGCCCGGGGCGTCGAAGTAGGAGGACGTGGTGATGGAGGCGACCTCGATGGCGGCCTGGTGGGTCTGCTGGAGCGGCCCGTCCTTGCCCAGCAGGTAGTCGGGGCGGATGAAGGCGCTGGTGGCCAGCGCGGCGATGACCAGGGTCATCACGATTTCCCCGAGGCCTTTGCCGACTCTGCCACGGACGAAAAGGATCAGTCCGAAGACGAAAGCCCATCCCAGTAGCAGGCCCTCGAGACCGAGCGCGCCGACGACGTGCCGCTGGTAGGCGTCGGCGATTGTCTGCGCGGGATCGGTGAGCAGGGTGATCAGGGGGAAGTCGAAAACGAAGCGGAGCAGCCAGCAGCACAGACCGACCAGCAGTCGCACCAGGGTGAACAGGCCGTCGAGCAGCAGCCGCTGCACTTCCCCGATGACGTCGAACGACAGACCGCCGCTGACGACGTCCTCGACACGCTGCCCCACAGAGGGCGAGGCGACTGAGGCCTCCAACCGGTAGCCGCTGAGTGGCACCCCCTCCCGGGTGGGGACGTCCAAGACTCCCAGCAGCCCTCCACCAGCGGCAGCGTTTCCATCCGCTGCGGCGGCCACCGCCGTATTCGCCACCAGGAACACCACTGTGAGCAGCGCGACGAACCCAGCCGCGCGTAGCGTCCCGCGGTCGACGCGAGGTCGGGCGATCACAGTCGCTGCCCGGCGGTAGACACAAGCCCGATGGCGGCTGCGATGGCCAGGGTGGAGAACAGCAGCAGGCTGGTGCGGTGGTTCAGTACGCCGGGCCAGACCGCGGACCGCTCCGTCGAGCGCGGCGTATCGACGGCCTGTGCGAGCGCCGACGCACAGGAGTCGTGAGCGGGCCCGATGATCAGCTCGCAGCGCTCACCCGCGGCTGCTGTGAAGGTGGAAGTCCCAATGGCCGGGGCGGAAGGGCGGGTGTGGGGCAGGGCCCAGGCGGCGACGGTGCAGGTGAGCAGGAGCAGGGCGATGGCCGCGACGAGCAGCAGCCGGACACCGTTCGTGCGAGTCATCGGTTCCCCCCGGCGATCGTGGGCCGCGTGGTGCGGCCGGGTGTGGTGAAGATGGATTCCTTCAGGCGCGGCACCGGGGGGACGACGACTTTGATCCGGCCGACCTGCATACGCGGATCGCGCAGCAGCATCTCGCCTTCCCGTCCGGCCTGTCCGACCGGCGAGAGACCGGTGGTGACCAGCCGGAGCAGGTCCTCGTCCTCGCCATCCAGGCCGAGAAAACGCAAGGCCTTGGCGGCGCGACTGCTGTCGGTGGTGCGGGCAAGGAACCGATAGGCGATCAGCGCGGCGTCCGGGCCGAGTTCCTCGACGTCGTGGGCGCCCAGGAAGGCGCCGGCACCGTGCTTGCGGCCGTCGTGGAGGATCTCGTGGACCAGCCCGGATCCCTCCGCTGATGAGGTCAGCCAGTAGCACTCGTCCACAGCAACCAGGCAGAACCGCTCCGGCTCGGTGAATGCGGCCTGGCGGGCGATCGCCGCGATCAGATACAGCACCGCCCGCCCGATCAGCGCCTCCAAGGGCTGCTGGCGCAGCACCTCGACGTCGGCGAACGCCTCTCGTGGCGGGAGGGTCAGCCCGGTGGTGGTGACGACCACCAGATCGGCGCCCAGGTCCCCGTCCAGCGTGACCGGTGGCAACCGTGGGTCGAACACCATCGCGGCGAGGGGGTTTCCGCGCACGATGCGCAGCAGATCGGCCATGGTCGCGGCCGCGTCCGCGCGCGCGGTACCGCTGCAGTGCTCGACGAGGGAAGCCAAGACGTCCAAGACGTTGCCCATGGACGGCTCCGGTCCGCGGGAGACTTCTTCGACGGCGTGGTGGAGCACGGCGCCCCCGGTACTCATCGCCCCGACACCCAGTTGCAGGGTCAGGTAGGACAGCGCGTAGTGGGCGCCGACCGGCCCGCCGAACACCCGTAGCGGGTCGATGGAGATCCGGGCCTGGGCGGCGTCGATGACCTGGCAGTGCTCGCCCATCGCGGACTGCCCAAAGCTGGCCCATTCCCGAATAGGGGTCCGGTCGATGACGATCGCCCGCCCGCGCCGGTCCACCACCGCGCCGGTGACGAGCTTCTCCAGGACACTTTTGCCACTGCCCAGGTCTCCAACGACGGCGCTGGACGCGGACGCGTTGACCTGCGGGGCGTCGGCCGGATTCAACAGGACGGGGCGGATCGTGCCGCAGTCCAGGTCGTGGCCGACCATCATCCCGGCCGGATCCCCCACCCGCGACAGCGTGAACGCACCACAGGCCGCCCAGTCCTCCGACAGCTGGTGCTGCGTGAACTGCCCCAGCTTCGGCGCCCGTACCGCCCCCGGCACACCGAGGGCGAACAGCTCTTCCTGCATGCCGTAGGGCCGCTCCACCCGGTAATCGCCACCCGACAGGGCCGCCGACAGCTCCCGGGCCCGCGCATCACACGTGGCCGCGTCCGGGCCCCACACACTGAGCACGGTCACCGACTGGACCTCGACCTCCACCGAGGTCCGGGCCATTCGCGCGTCCTGCTCGGCCAGGTCCCCGGCAGCATCCGGCAGCGAGTGCGGCATCCCGGTGGGCTGCGCCCCGTACTGCCCGGCCTGATCGAGCAGTTCGCGCTTCTTGCGCTGAACCTGGGCGCGTGCCTTCTTCGCGGGCACCACTTGCAGGTCCACGGCCACGTCCACCGGGAACGGCAACCCCTCCAGCTGAGCCAGGACGTCGGCGTGCTGGACCGATACCGCCGGCGGGAGCTCGGCCAGGACCAGGTGGGCCTGGTAGCCGGTCCCGGCCTCGGACTCGACCTGCAGCCACCGGCGGCCCACCGGCGAGGCCGTCCCCGGCGACCGCCACCACGGCCTCCCGGCGGTCTTGGCCCCCTTGAGGGTTTCCTGGCCGCCCTCGGCCAGCCGGATCTGCCCCAAATCGGCGTACGAGGGGGAGTGCAGCCGTCCCGCGCGAACGCGGCTGCCGTACAAGGGGCTGTGCTCAGCGTCCGAGAGCAGCGGCTCCTGGTCGAGACCTCGGTAGACGGCGTGCTGCACCATCCACACGATCTCGGCCGGCGACGCCGGCCGAAGTCCCAGCCCGCCACCGAGTGAGGTCTCAATCCGGCTGGCTTCCGCGACGGCGGCCTGGACCTCAGCCTCCGCAACCGGCACCGGCACAAGGTCCAGCGCCGCTGACAGCTCCGCGTACAGGTTGGCGAGGGAGGCTGCCGCGGCGCCGGCCTTGCCCGGGAGGGGAACGGCGAGCCACAGAGTTCGCTCGTGCATCTCCTGACCGGTCAGCAGATCGACGGTCGCCGCGCAGGTCTCGGCCCAGGCGGGCAGGTGCTGCCAGCCCACCCCCGCTGTCATCCGCTCGGCGACCTCTCCGGGGTCGGTGCGCGAAGCGAGCACGAACAGGCGCGGGTCCAGGCCGGGCATCGACCGCACAAGCGAGGCGATGCGACCCAGCAGCTCCTGGTGAACCTCGGCGGGCAGGTAGCCCCCAGGCAGAGGTGTCACCCGCCATACCGCCCACACCCGGGACGATGTCGACCACAGCAGATGACCGGCGACATGCCGCAACGGAGTCCGCATCAAGCTGCCCTCCCCTCGGCCCCGGCCGCATCGGCAACCAGCCGAGACAAACCGGATCCGACGGGTGCGCGGTGCCGGGCCGAGACGGTCTCGACCACGACGGCCCGCAGACCAGGCGCCACCTCGGGTGCGGCCTCGACAATGAAGCGGCCCCGCAGGTAGCTGGGCCGACGGTCGCGGGCAACGCGGCCACTGATCCGCCCGGCGGGATGCCGCAGCAACAGCGTCAGCACGCCGAGCAACGCGGTGAACGGGTTCTGCCCGGCGATCTGCGCACCGCGCACGGCCCACACCCCGCCCACCCACAGCAGGACCGGCACCGGACCCGCCCACGACCACAAGGCGTACGTCTTGATGAGCGCGAACGCCCCACCGCCCAGGACGACCAGCTGCGCCGGCGTGTAAGGCCCGAACCAGATCGTCCAATCGCCGAGCTTGCCCAGAACCCACGGGTGCCGCCGCGCGCTGGTATAGACGCGCGCCACGCGCGGCCGCGCCGTCGCGCTCACAGGACCTGTCCCCTCGCCGCAGTGTCCGGCGGGACCACGAGGGTGATGGACCCGGCGCCGTGGGCGGGGTTGTTGATCTCGTCGGAGAACATGCCGGCGATCGACTCGCGGGAGTTGTAGAGACTCAACGCGACGATCATCGCGAGCAGCGCGCCGATTCCGGCCTTCAGGGAGAAATTGCGGACGACGGCGGCGAGCACCACCACCGTCAACGCGACCTTCAGCCCCTTGTCACCCCAGCCGGACAGCGTCCCGAGCAGGGAGTTACCCAGCACGTCGAGCTTGCCCGCCAGCATCACCGTGTCCGTCGGGATCACCGGGCACCGCCCACGACAGCCGCAGGGGCCGGGGACGCCGAGCCCGCGGACGGGGCGGTGACTCCGGCCTCCAGAGTGCTGACCTCCCACCGCCCAGCCCGGGCGGTCACCTCCAGCCGGTAGGCCAGCGGCCACCGCACCCCGGCCCGGTCCTCCCCACTCACCCGTACCCGCGCCCGCGCCTTCACCCCGTCCGCCGGCACCGCCCCACCGGCGGCGACCTCGACGTCCGCGGCGACGTCCTCAATGTCCACGCGGGTGTACGGAGCGAGCTTGGGCGCCGAGACTTGCAGCCCTGGAGACAGGTACCGCTCCAGACCCGCGCCCTGCCCACCCAGGTAGGCGCGGACGAACTCACGCAGCGAGGTCGCCAACGCTCCCGAGGAGGCAACCGGGTGGGTGAACTCCGAGTCGGGGACCGCACCCGCGTCCGGCGCAGCGATCTCAGCCGGCGATCCACTGACCGTGACCGGGTCGCCGTCCTTCCCACCGGCCCCGGACACTGCGAAGTACCGCACCAAGGGGACCACCACAGGGTTTCCCGACGCCGTGGGCACCGCCTGGTCGCGGCCGCCGCCAAGTACCGCGACCACTGTCGTCCACCCGCCGCCGGGCCCCCACGACGTCCGCACGGTGACCGCCCGGGCCGTCGACACCGGGGCGCCAGCCTCGGAGCGAGGCCGCTTCGGGAGCTCCGCCTCAGGGGCCAGCGCCCGCACAGCCGCCGCGACGCCGCTGTCGGGAGCGGCCGCGTCGGCCCGCAACCACAACTCCACGAACATCTCCGCCGCACCGCCCGGATCGGCCGGAGGGCGGACCGACTCCGAGGCATGCGTGGCGGGTGCGGCTTTGGCCACCGTCGCCGCCGGAGCGGTCAGAGAGACGGCCAGGGCCAGGGGACCGGCCGCGAGCACGGTCCAAATCCCGACCCGTGCGAACCGGGGTCCGCGGGAGACCAGCCGGCCAACCGGGACAGTCTCGGGACGGGAGCGGCGAAGAGATGCAACCGCCGAGGCGGGTGTAGGTCGGGCCGTGCGGTCACGGCGTGGGGGAGTGGGACTCATGGTGACGCCTTCCGTGGGACGAGACTTGCTTTGCCCCACGAAACGGCGGCGTCCTCACCGGTTCGCTCCCCACGCCAATGCCCTCGGGATCACAGATGGGCCACGGTTGAAACGGCAACTCACCGGTGACTTGCCACGACCTCCCCACCGCAGGTCACAGCCCTATAGGGCCGCCACTCACCGGGACATCGGTGAGTCACCGCGACGCTGCCGACGCAGAAGGTCAACGTTCGGTTTTGCTTGATCAATCAGGTGGTCGGTCTGCGAGGCCATCACTGTGTGATTCCCGACGACGCGGCGGAGCACGGCGACAGAGGACAGCCTGCCTTGACGATCGGGCTTGTCAGGCATACGTGAAACTGGGCGCCAGGCTGGCCAAACTCACCCTGATCGCCGGCCCTGCTGTGGCCGCCCGACAGGCCAGGGAACACCGTGCCAGCTCACGATGGAGGTGGGAAGACTGAGCTGCCGTTACCACGCGATGCCGGAGGAGCGGGAAGCGCTAGCGAAAGAGGCCAGCATCGCGGCAGCGGATGTATCTCAGCGGGGACCGCCCGTCCCCGTCATGGCTGGGGAGGAAGGAGCGGTCCACGCTCACATCGCCTGGGCGATGGCGAGGAGGACGAACGTGTCGTAGGCGCTGGCCGCCCGGACAAGAGCTGGACCAGCCGGACGCTTCGAGTCACGGACGCCGATCTTGCTGTACTTGGTAGCCGACAGGTCGGCGACCTCGACGCAGCAGGACTTTCCGCCCCCGGAATGGGACGACTTGCGCCACGCCACTTCACCTGAGTTGGCCGCGCTGGGGCTGGCCTGAGCAGCCACGGGGTCTTCCCTTTCAGGTAGTTCTTGATTATTTTGCGCGAGGCATCGACGTCCAGAGCGGCATCCGCTACAGCGGCGAAGGTCATCGTGAACGCCTCTATATCTTCCGGGTCTTCCAGAAAGACGCTGCCTCGCAGGTGGTCGATCAGCATCACGGGCGGTGACGGGGGGCCGGAAGTCCATCACTGTCATATTGCTGGTGAGCCCGGGACGGCGGCGCGTGAACCCACGAGGTGTGGGTGCGACGCTGGCCGTCCGGGTACGGGTGTACGAGTGAGGCCCGCGTCCCCCGGCTAACTGGGGGAGGCGGGCCAAGGCGCTTCTGAGGGTCAGGCGTGCGCGCGGACAATCCTCGTGCTCTGGATGAACGCTGAGAAGGCGGTCGGCCCCAGAAGCAGAGCCGGGCCGTCCGGGTTCTTCGAGTCTCGTACAGCGATCCCGGCGTGAACCGTCCGGCTGAGATCGGCCACCTCAACGCACTGCTCGCCGCCGTCACTGAAGGACGACTTGAACCATGCCGCTTCGGTCAGCTCGATAGCGTGGAGCGTCTTCTGGCTGGTCATGACGAGGTCTCCTCCATGATGGATCTGATCTTCTCCCGTGAGTCGTCCACGGGAAGGGCGGCGGCCTGAATGAGCCCGAAGGCCGCTTCGTAGACCTTCACGTCGTCGGTCTTCTCGGTGAAGTTCCCACCGCGCAGGTTCTCGAGGTTGATCACCGTGGGCCAGGGCTGCGGGAAACGGACGACGTGGAAAGGCCCCACCATCCCAGGGTGCGGGTTGGCGAGTATCGGCATCACCTGGATGTGCACGTTCGGCAGGTTCGTCATGTCGATCAGGTGACGCAGCTGTTCCCGCATGAGGACGGGGTGAGTTGCCGACTTGTAGTGCAAGGTCGACTCGTGGATCACGGCCCACAACTCAAGCGGACCGCTGGGGCGGGTTGTATCGGTGAGGATCGCCTGCCGCTTCTTCCTCATCTCAACCAAGGCGTTGACCTCGCCTGCAGTGCGCGTGATCGCCGTAGCGGTGATGATCTCGCGGGCGTACTGCGGCACTTGCAGGAGACCGGGGAGTAGGCCTGGTGTGTAGACGCGGGTGGACTCGGCGTCCTCCTCCAAGCCGATGAAGTCGCGGTATGCCGTTTCGGGGAGGTCGCCGTAGCTGGCCCACCAGCCGACCTTGTTGGCGTCCCGTGCCAGCTCCTCCATTGCCGTGATCACGGGCTCGTCGGTGATCCCGTAGGCCTTGAGTAGCGGGGCGACGTCCTTGATCGGGAGGTGGGCCTTGGCGTTCTCGATCCGGTTGATCTTGCCGCCGTCCCAGCCCGTGGCGGCGGCCGCCGCATCGGTCTTCATGCCGGCCTGGACTCGGAATTCCCGGAGCGCGCTCCCGAGACGTCGTCTGCGGACGGTCTGCACAAGCGGAGGTGTGGGCACGGGAAGTTTGACCTTTCTACGGGTGGGCGGGGCGAAATTCGGGTGGGGCTTCCCTCTCCTCGGGGTGTGACGGCCTCGCTCCGGGTAAGTGTGCCCGGATCTGGGGTGTGAAGTCGACAGAACATCAGTACAGCCATTGGGAGTTCAGTCGCAATGGTTGCAGGCATCAGCACAACGGGTGCATCCTTCCATGAGCGGCAACCGTGACTGTGAGTCAGTTCGTGATCACCCGTCACTGTGGGTCAACTGGCCTGCCCTGCGAGAGAGCACTGTCTGCTCGCTGCTGCGTCCGCCCGCTCCCCGTCCGTACGGAGGACTGCGCCATGTCGATCGCCGCACTACCTGATGCCGACCTAAGACTCGTGGGAGTACCGCACCCGCTGCCGGTCCTTGACTGCTCGGAGGTCAACTTCCAGCGAACCGGGCTGCCGGAGAAGGACAGGCAGCGCCCGAGGCAGGCGCGGCGCATCGTGATGGCCTGCATGGGCGTCTGGGGCCTGCGCGACCTCGCGGACGACACCGCGCTTCTGCTGTCCGAGCTGGTCAGCAACGCCGTCGTGCACGGGGCCGGCGAGGCGGTGCGTGTTCGGCTCTTCCTGACCGAGGAGTACGTCTGCTTGGAGGTTCGGGGCGGCGGTTCGGGCGTTCCCCGGGTTCAGGCGGCCGACCATCTCGATGAGAACGGTCGTGGCCTCTTCCTCGTGGACGCGATGGCAGACGCTTGGGGAGTCACGGAGAAGGGCGCTTGCGTTTGGTGCGTCGTCGGATGGGACGCCCAACAGGCGGAGGGTTCGACATGACCTGGGACGTGGCTTTCGACGCCAGTGAGACAACCCGCATGCGCGTCCTTGAGGCGTTACAACCGATCCGGCCGTCGGTTCTGGAGTTGATCTTCGAGGACCTCGAAGTCGTCCTCGGCCAGGACTACGTGCCGGACGAGGACGAGATACAGGACCTCAGCCTGCGGATGCGCGGCCACCTCAGGCAGCTCCTCGCAGTGGTCCCTGAGTACGAGTCCAGATTGGACGAAATCGCCCCCCTCGTCGCAACCGCCCGCCGCCTGCTCGACGCGGAAGTGCCGGGCGACTTGGGTATCCGGGCGCACCTACGCCGAATGGCGCTGGCCGGCATCGGCCTGCTCGACCGTTTCGCCCCCGTGCCTGCGCCCTCCCCCTGACATTCCGCGTCCCCCTGGCGAACTTCCGGAGAGTCATGCCTACGACCGACCTCAACGCACTGCTCCGAAACCTGGGACTGACCACTCCCTGGGCACCCACGCATGCCGGCGGCTGGGACGAGCGCTTCATCGCCCAGCACGGGCCCATCACCCCCGCAGAGCAGCAGTTCGTCAACGACCACGTCCTGATCCGCACAGCCGGACGCACGGCGGTTGAGGTCGGATGTGGTACCGGCCGCTTCGCACACCAGCTCCACCACGCACACGGCTACCACGTGACCGGCTTGGACCTCGCGCACGCAAACCTCCAGCTTGCGCGAGTCCGCGGAGAAGCACCAGGGCTGTTGTATATGCGACACGACGTCGAAACCGGCCCCCCGCCGCACCTGCCCGTCGACGGCATTGACCTCGTCGTCGCCCGCCAGACGACCCTCTACCTCCGCGACCCCCAGCGATGGATCCACCAGGTTCGCACCCGATGGCTCCGGCCCGGTGGATGCCTCTACCTCCAAGTACTGGGCGACGAATTCGACGACCAGCGCGTCGGTCGAATCGGCCCCGAGAACATCGCCAGCTACACCGTCGGCTGGGCCACATGCGCCCACCTTGACGAAGGCCCTCGTACCCACCTGGCCTTGCACACCTCGATGTAGCACTACCCGCAGCCCCCATGACCCGACGAGGACCCGATGTGTGATCACAAGCCGCCGTGCCCACCGGCCAACGACGCGAACCGAGGCGAGGCACGGAGCCTGGCCCATCACCCCACCCAGGGCTGGAGTCTGCTGTGCAATGGTGTCCTGCTCTTCGAGGACACCGGCGAACTGCTGCCGGACGGCCAGACCATCGCACCGCGCCGGCCCGTCACCTCGGCGGCGGAATGAGGGGCGCCGCCAGCCACACACACTCCTCGCTGAACATTGCGGTGCTCCCGGCATCCCAGGCCTACGACTTCGAGTACATCCGGACCCGGCTCGCGGACCCGTCCGTGCTCGAGCACAGTGTGGCCATCCGCGTCTTCCGCGCTCCGCTGCTCGCCATCGCCGTC
Organism: Streptomyces sp. NPDC060031; assembly: GCF_042736805.1. Classification (NCBI taxonomy): domain Bacteria; kingdom Bacillati; phylum Actinomycetota; class Actinomycetes; order Kitasatosporales; family Streptomycetaceae; genus Streptomyces; species Streptomyces sp. NPDC060031. Next base: position 14,914 of record NZ_JBHWVM010000034.1, on the reverse strand, counting down.
GGCGGGCCACGCCTCGGCGGCTACTTCCTCGCCGCGGAACCGATCATCGCAATGAGCGTCGTCAACCTCCTTACCGGACGGTACGGCTTCCCGAACCTGCGCCTGAGCTGGTCCTCGTCTCCCCACTCCGGCCATGCCGTCGAGTGGGGGGACACGCCGCCCCACCGGGGTGACCACGTGCAGTACGGCCGGTTCTACGGATACGCCGAGGCCGCCATCTCCGCGTACTCCCGTCCGCCCCAGACCCGAGAGCTGATGAAGCCGTGAACGCCGTTCGCCTGTCCCGACGCGAGCGCCAGATCATCCAGGAGCTGGCCGGCGGAGCCAGCCTGGCGATGGCCGCCCAGACACTCGGTATCAGCAAGCTGACGGCGAAGAGCTACCGGGACGCGGCCAGGAACAAGCTCGGCTGCCCGGCCATGGCGCCCGCGATGGTGGCCGCCGCGTACGACGCCAGCGCCCTGGAGATTCCGGCCCACGACGGCAGCGTCGTCGAAGTGACCGACGAACAGAGGGAACTTCTGCCCCTGCTGATCGCCGGACTCTCCACCACCCAGATGTCGAAAAAGCTCCATCAGCACATCGAACGGGTGCGCTCCAACCTGCGCCACCTGATGGCCGCGCTCGGCGGCAAGGGTCACGCCCACATGGTGACCCGCGCCTACCAGCTGGGACTCGCCGGGCCCCGGAGTCAGATCGTCGAACTGCACCAGTCCGCCGGCCAGGACGAACTCGTGGACGCTCCTGCTTCAGCCGCGCGGTAGCCCAGCCACCACCCCCACCCACCACATCCCACACGGCCCGAGGATCGATCGCCCTGGAGGCGCTGATGAACACCGCCGAATTACCTGCACCCCTGGCTACAGCTGCGGCCCCCGCACCAGAGCAGGTATTCGATCACGCTGATCAACGCATCAGGGCAGCCGCCGCCGCCCTGTGGCCGGACACGCACATCGACTTGGGCGTGCAGGTTCCCAGCCCCACCAGCTACGTGCGACGCATGCGGGTCGATGGCCAGCACGTGTATGCCAAGTATTCGTTCCTCGGGATGTCGCTGGTGTCCCTGTTGCGAGGCGCCGCCAGCAGTTGGCCCCAGGTGCAGGCCGCGCAAGAGCTGTACGTGCGGCGCCCGGACTCGCTGATACGACGTGAAGCTGCCCAGCTCTCCTACCTGTCCCGCCTCGCGAGCCCCCGCCCCGGGCGCTTCGCAGGACTGCACGACGGCGTCCTGTTCACCACCCCGGTCACCGGAACGCCGCTGTCACAGGCCCTGCTCGCGAACCCGGCCCGCACGACGGACCTCCTTGACCTGACTTTCAAGGAGCTCCGTCCCCTGCACGGTCGTGCTCCCCACGTCACGGACCCTGGCGTCATCGACACAGACCGCAGCATCACCGCCACGTTCGCCCGCAAGTTCGGTCGCTCCGCTTCCCGCGCCTACATCGACGAGCTCGCCGCCAGCCACGAACGCGAGCTCGCACCCGCGCTCCACCGCATCCGGCACCGGCTGCTCGCCGCCGGCCTGGCAGCCCCGACTCACCGCCGAGCCGTCTGCTTCGGCGACCTCAAACCCGAACACGTGATCATCCCCGCTGGGCCCGCCGAACGCCCCGTGTTCATCGACCCCGGCCTTCTGATCGCCAGCCCCGAGAGCGACCGCGCCAAGCTGATCAGCCGGACCATGCTGCTCTGTGCCGCCACCCGCCCCGCAGGGGCTGGGCAGATCATCGACGGGCTGGCCCGCCACGTCGACCACCACCTCGCCAGGACCGCCCGAGTGCAGCAGCCCGTGATCCTGCGGCAGTTGCTGACGTGGTGGCTGATGGACACCACCAGCATCGTTACGACCTACCTGGCCGCGCCGCACGGCCTTCCCCTGCCTCAGACCGGCCACGCCCTGATCGCCCGTGCGACGGCCGTCACCGCCATGGTCGACACCCTGGCTGACCAGCTTGAAAGCCGACTGCCCGCCCGTAAGGTCTGGCACAACGCTCTGGCCGCCGCCAAGGCGGTGACGTGATGATCACCACGATCGGGATCATCGGTGCCGGAGCCATCGGCCAGACCGTGTCCAATACGCTGATCGCCTCGGGCATCGCCGACCGGCTGCTGCTCGCCTCCCGCACGCTTCCCCAGGCGCAGGCCTTGGCCGACGACCTGGCAGACATGCGGACCTCCACCGGAGCCCGCACCGTTCCACTCGCCTGCCGGCCCGAAGAGACCATCACCGCGGACGCCCTCGTCATCGCGATCCGGGAGCGCTTCACCAACGACAATCGTCAAGACATTCGCATGGGAGGCGCCGAAGCCAACGCCCGCGCCATCCGAGACCTCGGCCGCCGCCTTCGCGGCTACCCCGGCATCGTGCTCATCGTCACCAACCCGGTCGACCTGATGACCCGCCTCTTCGCCGAGACTTCAGGCTGCTCCCGCGTCTACGGAATCGGGTCCAACCTGGACACGGCCCGTTACCGGCTCGCCCTGTCCGCGCTGATCGGCGTGCCCGCCGATCAGATCCGCGGCCACGTCATCGGCGAACACGGAGACAGCGCCGTCATCTGCGCGTCTACCACCACCGTCAACGGCGAGGCTATCGACATCCCCGTACGGGAAATCCGCAAGACGCTGGCCGACAGGCCCGGCAGCATCAGCAGCGGCGTCGGGCGCACCCGGTCCGGCCCCGCCGGAGCTGTCCTCACCACCTTGCGCCTGGCCCTGGGTCACAACGACGGCATCACCGAACTGTGCACCGCATGGCAGAGCCACTGGCTGGGCGTCCCCATGAAGTTCAGACACGGACTCGCCTGGCCGGTCCTGCCCTCCCTGAACCCCACCGAGACGGACCGGCTTGCCGCATCCGGGAACAAGCTCGCCTCCGCGTACCAGGAACTTGCCACCATCCAATAGAGAGGCCCACCCCAGGTGAGCATTACCGCCACCCGCATCACTGCCGGCCCGGCAGCGGTCACCGTCATCTCCGCCGACCGAGCGGTCACCAACTGGGTGCTCCGCTACTTCGGCCCCTGGTGGAGCGCCACCACCATCGACCCCTCCACCGTGTGCGCGGGGACCGTCGTCCTCGCCAACGTCGGCCTCGACGCCTACGCGCAGATGGAAGAGCACGTCCACAGTCGGCCCCACACCAGCGCCACCTACGCCAAAGCCCCCACCCTGGTGGCCAAAGCTGACGACGGCACCATTACTGCTGTCTCCCCCGGGGAGCAGCTGGGTTACCTCAGCGAGCCAGCCACCGGCCGCATCAAGGTCGTCGGGCCCAACCCGCTCCAGGTGTCCCTGGCCACCGCCCGCATCGCCCGCGACGCCGTACGCGGGCAGCTCCTACGCGACGGCTGGACCGTACTGCACGCCTCCGCCGTCATGATGGACGACCGCACCCTGCTGGCATTCGGCGACAAGGGCTCGGGCAAGACCACCACCGCCCTGACCCTCGCCACCCGGTGCGGCGCCCGCCTGCTGGCCAACGACAGGGTCTTCGCCCGCGCGGATGCGTTCGGGAACGTGACGATCCTGCCCTGGCCGTCCGCCGCCGCAGTCGGCCTCGGGCTCCTCAGCAGCCTCGGCCTGTACGAGAAAGCCGCTGAGCGCCTTGCTGCAGGCGAGAGGCTTCACCCCACTCAGGACCGACGGGTCACCGCCGCCCTGTGCAAGGGGGACCTCACGCCGCTCTGGGATCGCGGGCGGGAGCTCAAGGCACAGGTGTTCCCTGACCAGTTCGAGTCCTGGTTCGGGCTGACCCTGGCGACGGAGGGGCTGGCCACTGACCTGCTGTTCCCGCAGATCGCCGCCGGTGCCGAGCCCACCCTCCACGACACTTCACCGTCTCTGGGCGACGCCGACTTCATGCAGGGCGCCACCGAGGACCGCTATCCCGACATCTTCGGCCTCGCCCACGGCGTCACCGCCAGCGGCAGCACCGACGCCCGCGGCCAAGTGAGCGGCCTCCTCGGCCTGCTTCCCCACCACGCGTTCACCCTCGGACACGACCACGACCGGGCCTCCGTCTTCCTGACCAGGCTCATCGCTGCCGGCGTCGCCTGACCCTGACGTCCGTCCGGCGGCCCGGATGCCTTGAGCCCGGACCGTCGGACGGGCCAAGACTACCGTTCGCAGGGGAGGCCCCTTGGGGCTGCCCGACTCCCAGACTCGGGCAGCTCCAAGGGGGACGGCCCTCACCGCGTCAACCCTGTGCGTCGCACACGCAGTCAAGTCGTCCTACTCTCGCGGCGCTGGGAACAACTGTGTTGAGGTCGCCGTCGCCGGGGCGGTGCACGTCCGCGACTCCAAGCAGAACGACGTTTCCGGCCAGCCCTGGCTGCTGATTCCGGTGAGCGCGTGGATCGCGTTCATCCGGACCGTCTGAAGCCAGTCAACTGGGGTGTTCCTCCTCGCGCGAATCGGGGAGGATCACCCCAGCGACGTTTCACCATCTTGGCCTACGGCACTGACATGGGGCCATGGTCAGGACATGTACGGACCAGCCTCGGCGTCCCCGCTCCAGATGAGCTGACTGTCAGGTGTGACGGTCACTCCGAAGTCCCACAGCTCCGGGGAGCCGACTTCCTCCCAGTGGCGCTGCCCTGCTTCGACTTCTTCCAGGAGCAGGCGGGGGCCGGCCTCATGCACCGTCGTGGTGCCGGTCCGGTCGGTGGTGGCGGTGGCCCAGGAGCTGACGCCGTCATGCAGCCAGACGGTGAACTCCTCCTCCATGTCCGCAGTGGTGATCCGGATGTCCGGGTGGGACACCCTGAGTGCAAAGACCAGGTGCGCGTCGGCGAGTGGCCGCAGGTCTCGTTTGACGTGGACTGCGCGGTCGGGCGGGCAGTCGCCGCGGATGGCATGGTGCTCGCGTCCCTGGTCGACGCCGCGGCTGGGCATGAACATGCCCAGCCCCTGGACCCAGCCCATCGCGGACTTTCCGTCGTCGGCGACCGTGAGCGCGACGTGGCCGAGTCGGCCCCATGGGATGACGAGGCGGCCGCCGGGTCTGGTCTGCTCGATCCAGGCCCACGGGATCTGGTCAACGGCGTAGGTGGCGATCAGCCGGTCGAACGGTGCAGCCGCGGGCCAGCCGGCGTTGCCGTCGCCTGCGTGCACGGCGACGTCGCGCCCGGCCGCTGTGAGGCGGGAGCGGGCGGCTGCGGCCAGGCCGCCGTCGACCTCGAGGCTGGTGACCATCCCGGCGCCGGCGCGCGCAGCGAGAAGGGCGGCGTTCCAGCCGGCCCCGGTTCCGACCTCCAGCACCCGGTGGCCGGGTTCCAGGATCAGGGAGTCGAGCATGTCCGCGACGACGGCGACGCAAGACAGGCTGGAGCTGGGCAGGCCGTCCAGGATCTGAGTGATGGCGGAGTCGTCGGGGCCCGCGTAGACGAGGTCGGCCCAGCCCTCCGGATCGCGGCTGCGGTCCACGGGCACGTATGCGTGACCGTCCCACGTCCACAGCCGATCCGGGGCGAACTGATGCCGGGGGACGCTCTCCAGGATGGCCTGGCGGACCCACTCGGAGTCCGCCGGCCACACGCCCTGGGCGTCCATGGCGTCCGTCAGCGCGAGCCGACGATCATCGAGATGCATGTCCTCGTGCTACTTCCTACGCTTGCCAGAGCCGGAGCCCGGGTTGGGCGCCTTGCCGTCCGAGTTCCCCGGCGGCGGCGTCCCGCCCGAGAGAGGGGCGTCCGGCTTCGCGTGGCTGCCGCCTCCGCTGCTTCCGCCCTTGTCCTTCGGCATGGTGAGCTCCCCTCACAGTCGAGTGATGGTGCTGGACCCGGCACCGAGGCGGTCGTCCAGTGGCTGCCCGCAATCTGGTGCCGGGGACCACGACACCACAAAGGCGCGCTCCGCGGACCACGTTGCCCACGTCATGCATCACGTATGCAGATTCTGCATACGCACTGTGCGCGAGTGATCACAGCCTCTAAAGTGGGGGCGGCAGACCCAACGCTTATCGGAGGGCGCCGTGAGCACTGACCCGCTCTGGAGCTCCCGCCGCGTCCTTGAGTTCGCCGAGGGCCGGCGCTCAGGTTCACTCATCCGAGTGGGCCGGCAGGCCCGTGGATGGCGCCAGAGCGACCTTGGCATCCGGCTGGCCTGCTCACAGTCCACCGTCTCGCGCCTGGAGCAAGGCCGGTTCCTCGACCTGCCGCTGCTCAAGCAGGCTGCGGCCGAGGTAGGTGTCCCTTTGCCACTCCTCAACGCGTCCTTAGGCCTAAGTTCCCCACGAACAACTACAGTTCTCAGCGACAGGACACCGGTCGAGGAGGATCCCATGCGCCGCCGTCCCCTCATCACCGCAGCGGCGCTCGCTGTCCCGATCAGCCTGATGACCCGGCTGGAATCCGCGCTCGCCTCGACACCAGAGTCCAGCGGCGCCCCTGCCCGCACGCTGGATGCCCGCCTGGCGGCCGCAAGGGGCCAGTTCGACGCAGCCGCCCACTCCGGACTCCTTCGCATGCTGCCGGGCCTGCTCGCCGACACCCACCAGGCCGCATCCGAGACCCGCCGGGATCTCGACTATGCGCGCTTGTCGTCGGCGTACACCATCGCCTCCCAGCTCCTGAACAAGCTGGGGCAGTACAAGCATTCACGGCTGACCGCGGACAGGGCCACCCTGTATGCAGAGGTATCCGGCTCCCCGCTCGCCGCGGCCGCCGCCACCCGCGAGCTTGCCGCCGTGCTCCGCCACCAGGGCCTGGAAGCCGCAGCGCAGGGGCACATCGAAGCCGCTGTCGCCCGTATGGAAGCCACTGGCCTCACCGCTGACGCGCAGGCCTCCGCCTTCGCTCAGATGCTGTGTAGCACTGCCTACACGGCCGCCGTCGCAGGGGACCGCGACCAAGCACTGGTCATGATTAGGGAAGCAGCCCGCGCGGCCCGCGACCTGCCTGACGTCGCCCCGGCCGGACGTCTCTTCCCCATCACCCCGCGAGCTGTCGACCTGTACGCCGTCGGCGTCCACTGGGCCCTCGGTGACGCCGGAACCGCGCTCGAAGCTGGCCGGAATCTGCGCGCTGACCAGTTTCCGACCATCGAGCGCAAGGGTCGCATGCACACCGACCTCGCCCGCGCATGGTGGCAGCGATCGAAGCCCGAGCAGACGGTCGGCGAACTCCTTGCCGCGGCCCGGCTTGCGCCCGGAGAGGTCCGCGACCGTCCCGCGATCCGGCAGATCGTGGACGACCTCTTTGCCAAGCATCCCCACGTCAGCGGAGTCCGCGAGCTCGTCGCTGTGAGCGCCGCATAGACCAACCGCCTACCCGGTGCGCTCGCCTTCGACCGACGGATCCGCGGCGGGCGAGGTAGCGGCGCACGCCTGGGCCGCGGCTGCGTATGTCGGCCCGCCGTACAGCGGGACGTGGGCGAGCGGGTGACGGGTGCCGATGCCGTGTTGGCGATCGTAGGCGGTGTCTGCGCTTTGGGAACCGGGCGCCCACCGGCTCACCCTGCGTGTTGTCCTCGGTCAGGCGCACGCCGATGCCGCCAGGGAACTCGCCGAGGAACTCGTCCGGGGTCAGGTCTCCTTCATGCTCCCGCACGGGGACTACCTCATCGTGAACCAGCGCCGGTTCCTGCACGGACGGGAGGCGCTCCACAGCGGTTAGGAGACCGCCCCGGTCGCCGATAGACGGCTGCTCCTCCAGCTGTTCCTGCGCGCGAGGGCCGGCGACGGCGCGGCCGCGTAGCCGGCCGACGGCACCGGTGACCCACCGGTCCCGCCCCCGGGTTCAGCCCCCGAGCATGCGGCACGGCCACAGGGCGGGGCTCGGTTCGGGTGCCACCGGGAAACGGTTGCGCATCGGGCTCCCTGGGCCCGTGCACGGATCAGATGCGCGAGTTGCGCAGCGACTGCCACACCGCGCCGGCCAGCGCCCGCGTCGCCCGCGGGGCCGACAGGTGCTCGTGCTCGCGGTACAGGGCCCAGTTGTATTGCACGAGCGACAGCTTGTTGGAGGACAGCGATCCCGCCTGGTGGGCCCTGTACACCGCAAGCGGCTCAGCCAGGCCCCGGGCGTCAGCACCGTCCCGCATGATCGACAGCCAGAGGGCGTAGTCCTGGCGCTTGCGCATCTCCGGCATCAGCCTCGTGCCCAGGACATTGCGGTCGTACATGGCGGTAAGAGCACCGATGTGGTCTTGGACCAACATCGCGCGGTAGTCCACGTGCTCCCGCGCACGGACCACCCGCCCGTTCGGGACCCAGTCGGTGCTCTCGCCGTCGTAGTCGGCGTCCATCTTGAAGTACGAGGTGAACGTCAAAGGCGCAGTGGCCTCCGCAGCGAAGGCGAGCTGCTTCTCGGTCTTCTCCGGCAGCCACATGTCGTCGCTGTCGAGAAAGGCGATGTAGTCCCCGCGGGCCCGCTCCATCGCGAGGTTGCGGGCCCGGCCCGCACCGCCCCGCTCGGGTGCCGACTCCGGCAGGACGCGCTCGTCCTGCTCAGCGAACTCGCGGAGCAGGTCCATGGAGCCATCGGAGGACTGGTCGTCGGTGACCAGCAGCTCCAGGTCGCTGTGGGTCTGCGTGAGCACCGATCGGACGGCTGCGCTGAGGGTGGCTGCCGAGTTGTACACGGGCATCACGACAGACACCAAAGGCACAGCGATTCTCCTTGCCAGACCAGGAACGACGGTCCATTCAAGCACCGCAATCGAGCAGGAGCTGACATGCAGGTAGTTGTCGCTGGTCAGGGCTACGTAGGGCTTCCACTGGCCGTACGCGCCGCAGAGGTAGGTCACCGTGTCGTCGGCTACGACGTGGACCCGCACCGCGTCCAGCAGCTCGCTGCCGGCCAGTCCTACGTGGAGGACGTGGCCCCCTCGCGGCTCCGCGCGGTGCTGGACTCCGGGGCCTACTCCGCGACCGCCGACGCTGCCGCGCTGGCCGGCTTCGACATCGCCGTGATCACCGTGCCGACTCCGCTGCGGGATGGAGTGCCCGACCTGACCTACATCGAGGCCTGCGCTCGGACGCTGGGCGGGCACCTTCGCCGCGGTGCGACAGTGGTCCTGGAGTCCGCGAGCTATCCCGGCACCACCGAGGAACTGCTGGTGCCGATCCTGGAGCAGGCCTCGGGCCTCAAAGGCAGGGTGGACTTCCTGGCCGGATTCAGTCCACTTCGACGGGAACTTCATCAGCGGGCACACGAGCGAGTTCTGGGCCGCATACAGCGGGCGGCCGTTCTACGGACCGCGAGCCCATCTGCTGCGCGCGGTGTGTACGTGCGGGTGGACCGGCACCGAGTACCCGCTGGACTGGCAGCGGATCGGCGAAACGCCCCTGCACGAGGACGAGCGTACGTACCTGGACGCGGAGAACTGCCGCGATGACTGGGACCGGCACATCGAGACCGTCGACGAGTCGACCATCGCGTTCCCTCGCGAGGTCGAGGACCTGCTGACGAAGGTGAGCGAGTCGCTCGACCGCCTCGCGGGCGAATCGCCCGCCGCGGCGTTGAAGGCCGCGAGCCGGCTGGAGATCCTCGCGCGGAGTATCGGCCACGACGCGGCCTATGCCGCGCAAAGGTCGATGGAGCCGGAAGAAATCGGCATGGCCCTGGGCATCACCGGAGACCAGGCCAAGGATCTCCTCGACCACTACCGGCGCCTGTAGTGCAGCCCGTCAGCGCTGAGGCGGCCAGCCGACTGCCGCAGCTGCCGCACGCCAGGACCCCGACCTCGCAGCAGCCGACCCCGGCGGTGAGAGCCGCCGACCCGCACTGCTGCGCTCACTCCTCGCTGGTGTCCGGGCTCCAGACGGCCGGCCCGCCGCCAAGCCAATCGATCAGCACAGGGTCGTCCAGGCGGACGCTGTCCGGGTCCAGGCCGGCCCGCCGGAGCTCGCCCGCCACATGGCCCTGACCACCCACCAGGCCCTCACTACCCCCTGGACGCACCCCTGGCGGCCGCGCCGCGGGTCTCGGCGGCCGCCGCCCGCTCCCGCTCCACCGCCCCCGGCCGCTGGCCGATGGCAGGCTCCGGCGGGGTCCCGTTGCCGCACGCCGGCTGGGTCATGCCGAGTCTGAGGGGGTGCAGGGCTACTGGGCTGTGCTGGTGGGGCGGGTGGTGGTGAGGGCGAGGGTGAGGGACAGGGCCATGGTGGTGTTGTGGTCCTTGATGGCGTTGGCGGCTCGGTGGAGGCGGTGTCGGCGGTCGGTGGCCGGGACCGCGACGGCGATGGAGGCGGTGCGGCCGGGCAGTATCAGCGGGCTGGCCGCGCAGACATCCTGGTCGGAGTACTCCTCGAAGTCGTACTGGAGGGGTGAGAGGTCGAATGCGCGAAAGAGGCTGTCGGGGTCGGTGATCGTGTGACCGGTCAGCTTCCTGGGCCGGTAGCGGGAGAGGTGGTCAAGGCGTGCTTCGCGGCCCAGCTGCGCGAGATTGGCTTTGCCGAGCGCGCTGGCGTGGGCGGACTCGCGGAAGTCGACGTACTGGTTGACGGTCGGGATGCCGGGCTGGGCGGCCTCGTGAGAGACGCGGATGTCGCCGTCGACGTATCCGCCGATGTAGATCGCGCCGTGGGTCTTGAGGCTGAGGTGCTCGAGGAATTCCTGGACCACGTCACGGCCTTCGGCAGCAGCAATCAGGACTGGTCCGGGCGCGTGCCCACCGTCCCTGCCGGTGATGGTGAAAACGTGCTCGCGAAGCCAGGTGAGGACCTCGGAGGTATGGCGGGGCGGTAGGCCGCTGACGCGGCTCAGGGCGGCCAGGCTGACGGGCATGTCGGCGCTCCGGATGACTTCGAGGATCTCCAGGCGTCGCATGACCGCATCGGTGGCCTGGCTGCTGCGACGGGCACGTGATGCCCACAAGGTGTCCGGCCGGTGGGGGCGGTGGCCGGAGCCGGGAGCCTTTGGCTCGCGCGGCGCCTGCGTGCCGGCCGTATCGGGGGTGGGTTGCGTGACGGCCGTTTCCGGGTGGGGCTCGGTGTCGGGCGGGGACATGAGAGCGGAGGCGACCATCATCCGCTGCCACAGGGGGCGCACGTCGTCGGGCTGCCCGCGCAGTGCCGTTGTCAGGGCGGCGACGAACGCCCAGTCGGCCAGGTCCCGCTCGGGTCGCTCGCTCACCAGAGCGCGCGCGACCCGGCGCGGGTTCAGCGTCAGGTGCTGGAAGCAGATTTCGTCGGGGGTAGGGGAGCCGGCCGCGATACACATGCCGCGCAGCGCGGACTTGAGGCAGGCGGCGGCCTGGAGGAAGTCTTCGGGGCCGGGCAGCGCGACCGGGGGGATGCCCTGGGCCTTCTCCCACAGGGGCCGAAGGTCGGCGGGGTCGGCGCCGCACAGTTCGGCGATCGCCTTGACGTCCCTCCACTTCGGGTGCCGCTTGCCGACCAGGATCAGCGAGAGCAGGGACGGAGAGATGCCGGCTTCGCCGGCCAGCCACCGCTGGGTGCGTCCGGAGGCTCGGTGCAGATGCGAGAGGGCCGTGGTGAGCTGGTAGGCGGGGTCCCCGGGCAGGGCGGGACTGGGCAGGGTGCTCTCCCCTTTTACGGAGTCGGGTGCGGAGGTGGGCCGGACGGGGCGCGGCCGCGGGGGGCGGTGTCCGGGGCCCGAGCCGCGCTCGGCCCGCCAGTGAAGGATCTTGGCGACCTGCTCGTCGCCGTACCTGGCCCGGGCGGCCGAGACGGACATCGACAGCGCGTGGCCGATGTCCGTCCACGGGGCCCCGTACTCGAATGCCTGCCGGACGGCGACCGCCTTCAGGTCGGCCACGTCACGCTCGAGGCGCAGAGCCTCCTTGAGCAGTTCCAAAGGACGGGCCGGCAGTGGAAGCTGACTGTGCTGCAGGGCCGCTGACGCCCGCGCAGAGACCGACTTCGCGATCCTCGCGACATCCTCGTCATGCTTCTGCGAATAGCTGAGCACCGTCTTCTGCCGCGCACGGTAGGCGGCGGTACGGCACTCGGTCCCGCAGTACTTCGGAGGCCGGCCGCTCGTCTTCGGGCGGAAGAACCTGCTCTTGCAGTTCGGGCAAAGGATCTTCGACATCACTTTGTGCGACATAAGATTCCTTAAGGGGCATATGGGGGTGGCGAACCGATGGTCGCGCCACCCCACTTTTTTGCCGTGGTTCCCCAAGGCCTTGGGCCTCACGGGGAGGAAGAAACGTCCCACTCGTCACAGAAGCCCGTCACGAGCGGGGCGAGGCGGCCAGCCTCAGGCCGCAGCTCCCGCGGCCGGACTCTGTGCGGTCCAGGACCGTGAACGCTGCACGGACCAGCTAGAACGCCGTCCGTACCCCAGCAGCACGGGAAGAATCACCAGTACCACGGAGGCCTGCGAAGGGGCGAAAATCAAAATCACGCCCGTGAAAACAACGGCCAGAAACGGCATCAACTGCACGTCGACACATTTGTCGACAGCCCCAGAGGACTGGGCCACCCTCAGAGTGGGCATGCTACGGTCGAAACCGCTGCTCAGGGCCTTAAGGTGCTCGGCAGACTCTCGGATAACGGACATAGCGCTCCCTTGTTCGAGACGGTGAGAGGAGAGCCCCTGTCATTGGTTGACGGCCGGGCAGGGGCCTCCGAAATCGAGACACTAATCGGTCGCGAGACCACCGAAGCCGCCGTCGACGAGAGACCCCCAGACGCGGCAAAATGAGCCATCAAAACAGCAACATGAACATGTGAAATGCTCAATGCTGATCAAGTGAGAGCGTCGGTTCCGTAAACGCCGTGGCTGGGGCTGGAGCGTTCTGCCCGGTGGCGGGCGGCTGTCGAGATGGCCCTGCTGGGCGACTGGGTGGACCTGCTCCATGACCGAGTGGCCGACGACCTGGCGCTCAGGCACCTGCTGTGCTTGGAAACCGACGAGGAACACCGACATCTGATGCCGCTGTGGGAGCACCGCACCCGCGGCCAGCACGTCACCCTGCTGAGCCGGCCCGTCGGCGACGTCCTCACGCTCGCCGACATGGTCACCGACCGGCACAGGCGCTCCTCGAGGAGATGGCGGCCCGTACCTGGGTGCCGGCGCCGTCTCCTGGGCGGCGGCCGCCGTCGACAGCGCGTAGCCCGCGGTGTACGGCGAGCGGGGTCCGCCGTCTTGTGCCTTCAGGCTCTGCATCGATCACACATCGCCGCCTACTCGCCCGCGATACTTGGACCATGGACAGCCACGAGGGGACCGCGACGCTTGAGTGGTGGGCAAATCGATCAACATGTCTGGGCAGGCTTCGTGTGCGGGTCGCGGTCCGTGCCGCCGGAGGCGACTGGACGTGCGAGGCGGCTCTCGAACCTCCCTTGGCCGACGGGGAGAGGGAGAGCGTCAACTTCCTGATGCAGCTCGATCCGCACTTCACGCTGCGCTTTGACGAAGAGAGCACGCTGCTGGTCAACGTCGTCGAAGCAGGAGTTGAGGGACGACTCATCCTCACCGCAGCCGAGACCGACATTGAGGAGCCGACCGGAACCAGGCAGGTGCCGCACCGGTAGTCCCAGGGGGTCGTCCTGCGGTGCCGGTCAGCACGGCCGCTCTGCTGGCCTGTCAGGGCTGGGGGATCTCACTGTTCATGAAGTCCCGAAGGTGGTCCTGGCAGTTCTGGCGCCCCTCCAACGGCGGCAATCCGGCGGCCTCGCACGCGTGGCAGATCACCTCGACCATGATTCCGGCCGCCTCGTACCGCTCCTCGTCCCCGCTGAACCGGACCGCAGCGGCGTGTGCCATCGCACGGGCAGGCTTCCGGTCGGCCACGGCGGTCGCTGTTCTCGGGCCGCTGAGGCCGGCGGCGGTGTTTGGAGCGGTACTGGTACGCGCAGACGGGCGTTCCGCAAGCGGCGCATACTCGTCGATCACCATCGAGAACCGTGTCCCAGCTCCCGACCTTCCGCCAATGCTGTCGTTCGATCGGTGCTCTTCAAGTCGTCATGCCGAGCATTGGCCCTCATCGGGATTCACCTGCGGGTGCAGTGGCGTTTCACCGGTGAACCTACTTCCACGACCGGGTGAACCCCGCGCCGTAGGCCTGTTCTTGAGGGTGTGTGGGCCGGTACAACCGTCCCATGATGATCATGATGCGGGCCGCGACCGCTGCCGCTCTTGCCCTGTCCCTGCCCGCCACCGCTGCGCACGCCGCCGAGCAGCGCGCCGTGCCGCAGGTCCTCCCCATGGGGGTCGCGGTGACCGCGCTCCCGCTGGCTGTGGAGGACCGAACCGGCTACCAACGCACCAGCTTCAAGCACTGGAACGCGGGAGCGAATCCGTCGGACGGCTGCAATACCCGCGCCGAGGTGCTGATCGCGGAGGCGGTCCAGGCGCCGGAGGTCGGTCCGGGCTGCACCCTGACCGGCGGGGTGTGGTGGTCGTATTACGACGAGCGGGAGGTGTCACCGGCCGGGGCGCTGGACATCGACCACCTGGTCCCGCTCGCCGAGGCCTGGGACTCCGGTGCCAGTTCGTGGACCGCACAAAGGCGCGAAGCGTACGCCAACGACCAAGGCCAGCTCTCCTCCCTGGTCGCGGTGACGGCGCGTTCGAACCGGAGCAAGGCGGATCAGGATCCGGCGGAGTGGTTGCCGCCGTCGGCGGATGCGCTGTGCCGGTACGGCGCGGAGTGGACTGCGACCAAGCTCCGCTGGGGCCTGGCAGTCGACGAGCTGGAACGCGACCGGCTCTTGGAACTCGCGGCTGGCTGCGGCGGAACCGACGTCGAGTTCACCCCCGCCCCGTAGACAGGGCGGGGCAAGGGCTGATGGCCGCTCCCCCTGAGGGGAGCGGCCTTGCGGTCGCCAGGCAGGACACGCTATGCGCAAAGCGGCGCAGGATGTTCCGGCCTTCCAGACGGGCCGTCAGGAGAGCGACCGGAGACGGGTGTGTCCAGTTAACGGCTGATCTTGGTTTTGAGGTTCAGTTGTTGGCTGGGGTGAGCCGGCCCTCGAAGGCGATCTGGAAGGCGTTCAGGG
>NZ_JBHWVM010000033.1:22922-77150 GCF_042736805.1 Streptomyces sp. NPDC060031 | reverse complement strand
GGCCGGGCCCTTCGGCATGCGCCCCTGGCCCGCCTCGCGGTCCCCGGGCCGCGATACCCCAGACTGGGCGCATGTCCATTCACCAGAACCTGCTCGGGGGCCCCGCCCCCACCCACCTCCCCGACGAGCCGGGCCGCGAGGCCCTCGCCGCGGGCACCCCCGCCGTCGAGGTGGCGGCCGCGCACCCCACCTCCTCCCTCGCCTGGGCGACCCTGGCCGACGAGGCCTTCGCCGCCGGTCGCACGGTCGAGTCGTACGCGTACGCCCGTACGGGCTACCACCGCGGCCTCGACGCCCTGCGCCGCGCCGGCTGGAAGGGCCACGGCCCGGTGCCGTGGGAGCACGAGCCGAACCGCGGCTTCCTGCGCGCCCTGAACGCGCTGGCCCGCGCGGCCGGGGAGATCGGCGAGAAGGAGGAGTACGAGCGCTGCTCGACCTTCCTGCGCGACTCCTCGCAGACGGCTGCGGACGCGCTCGGCGCCTGACGCGTACGCGGGTGTTCCGGCCGGGCTCCGCAGGGAGTCCGGCCGGAAGTGGAATGTGACCTACCTCACTCCCTATTGGAGCCTTCACCCGACCCGGTCTTATGATGCGGACAGGGGACCGGAGCTCCACTCACCTCACCGGAAGGAGCGGACCGCTACCCGGAAGCACGTGTCGAGGAGACAGCGATGTCGCACGCCCTTGATGCCTCCGGAGACGGCGGTTCGGACACCCCGAACCTCGACTTCGCCGGCACCACCCCGTACGAGGACTACGTTCAGGCGGACGTCCTGACCCACCTCCAGCACCTGCGCTCGGACGACCCGGGCGAGATGGTCTTCCTGGTGACGACCCAGGTCATGGAGCTGTGGTTCACGGTCATCGTCCACGAGTGGGAAACCGCCGCCCAGGCGCTGCGCGAGGACGACCTGCCGGTCGTGATGGACGCGCTGAAACGTTCCCTCCGGGAGCTGGAAGCCCTCAACTCCTCCTGGCGCCCCCTCGCCCAGCTCACCCCGGGCCAGTTCAACTCCTACCGCGCCGCCCTCGGCGAGGGCTCCGGCTTCCAGTCGGCGATGTACCGCCGGATGGAGTTCCTGCTCGGCGAGAAGTCCGCCTCCATGCTGGTCCCGCACCGCGGCGCCCCCCGCGTCCACGCGGAGCTGGAGAAGGCCCTGCACGAGCCCAGCCTCTACGACGAGGTCCTGCGCCTGCTCGCCCGCCGCGAGCTCCCGGTCCCCGAGTCGGTCCTCGGCCGCGACCTCTCGCAGCGCTACGAGCCTTCCCCCGAGGTCGAGGCCGTCTGGACGGCCCTGTACGCGGACCCCGACCGGCACCCGGACCTCCACCGCCTGGGCGAGGTCCTCACGGACGTGGCCGAACTGGTCTGGCGCTGGCGCAACGACCACCTGACCGCGACCCGCCGTGCGATGGGCGCGAAGACGGGAACGGGCGGCTCGGCAGGCGTGACCTGGCTGGAGAAGCGCGCCACGAAGAACGTCTTCCCGGAACTCTGGACGGCCCGCAGCCATGTCTGATCCGACGGCGAACGCCGCCCCCGGCGGGTCCCGCCCAGCGGATCTCCAGGCCCGCGCAGCCCGGCTGGACGCCACCGACGAGCTCGCCAAGCTCCGCGACCGCTTCCAGCTCCCCGACGGTGTCGTCTACCTCGACGGCAACAGCCTCGGCGCACTGCCGACCGGCGTCGCGCAGCGACTGGCCGAGGTCGTCACCCGGGAGTGGGGCACCAGCCTCATCGGCTCCTGGTCCGACGGCACCTGGTGGACCGCCCCCGAGCGCATCGGCGACAAACTCTCGCCGCTCATCGGCGCGGCCCCCGGCCAGACGGTCGTCGGCGACTCCACCAGCGTCAACCTCTTCAAGGCCCTGGTCGGCGCCGCCCGCCTCGCGGGCCCCGGCCGGACCCGGATGCTGGTCGACGCCGCCACCTTCCCCACCGACGGCTACATCGCCGGGTCCGCGGCCCGGATGACCGGCCTGACCGTGGTCCCCACCGACCCGGCGGACATCCCCGCGGCGCTCGGCGAGGACACCGCCGTGGTGCTCCTCAACCACGCCGACTACCGCACCGGCCGCCTGCACGACCTGCCCGCCCTCACCCGCGCGGCCCACGCCGTCGGCGCCATCACCGTCTGGGACCTGTGTCATTCCGCCGGCGCGCTCCCCGTCGGCCTCGACGCCCACGCCGTGGACCTGGCGGTCGGGTGCACGTACAAGTACCTCAACGGCGGCCCCGGCGCGCCCGCGTACCTGTACATCGCCGCCCGCCACCAGCAGGCCTTCGATTCTCCGCTGCCCGGCTGGAACGGCCACGCGGACCCCTTCGCGATGACCCCGGACTACGCGCCGGCCGCGGGAGCCACCCGCGGCCGCGTCGGCACCCCGGACATCCTGTCGATGCTCGCCCTGGAGTCGGCGCTCGACGCCTGGGACGGGGTGTCCATCGAGGCGGTCCGGGCCAAGTCCCTCGCGCTGACGGACTTCTTCCTGGAGTGCGTCGCGGCGTACGTCCCCGAGGGCGCGGTGGAGTCGGTGACCCCCGCCGAGCACGCCCACCGTGCCAGCCAGGTCTCGCTGCGTACCGAGAACGCCCGCGAGGTCATGGCGGAGCTCATCTCCCGGGGGGTCGTCGGGGACTTCCGCGCCCCCGACGTCCTGCGTTTCGGCTTCACCCCGCTCTACGTCGGTTTCGCCGACGCGGAGCGCGCAGCGCGCACGTTGGGTCACATTTTCGGGTGACTCTCTAGCGAACCGTCACATCACCGGGCGGGCGGGGCTGCGGCTCCGCCCGCCCGCGTGCATGGCGGACCCCGCACGGATCGCCCCGTTCCAGCCTGATACGGTCCCGCTCTGCCGGATCACCGGAACAACCGGAACATCTGTCCCTGCTGTCCCACGCGTTACCGAGAGGTTGAGTCGATGACGGACCCCGCAGTGGAACGGGACGCTGCCGAGGCCGCCTCGGCCTTCTCCCATCCGCCGGTCGCCCCCGACGCGACGGCGGCCTACGGTGAACACCCCGATCAGGTCGTCGATTTCTACGCCCCGCGCGGTGACGGGCCCCACGGGCCGGCCCCGCTGGTCGTGGTCCTGCACGGGGGCGCCTGGCGCGCTCCGTACGACCGGCAGCACATCACCCCCTTCGTGGACTTCCTGGCCCGCCGGGGTTTCGCGGTGGCCAATGTCGAGTACCGGCGCGGTAGTTCGCTGCCGCACCAGAACGCCGAGGGCCCGATCGCCGGGCGCTGGCCCGAGACCTTCGACGACGTCGCCGCGGCGATGGACGCGCTCCCGGGGCTGGCCGGGGCCGCGCTGCCGCTGGCCGACTCCCGCCGCGTGGTGATCACCGGCCACTCCGCCGGCGGACACCTCGCCCTGTGGGCCGCGGCCCGGCACGTACTGCCGGCCGGGTCCCCGTGGCGGCTGCCTTCCCCGCCGCTGCTGCGCGGCGTGGTGGCTCTGGCCCCCATCGCGGACTTCGGGGTCGCGGAGGAGTTGGGCGTGTGCGGCGGGGCGTCGGCGCAATTGCTGGGCGGCGGTGCGTTCTTCGAGGAGCGCCGCCCGTACGCCGACCCGGCGGCGCTGCTCCCGACGGGCATCGCCACGGCGGTGGTGCAGGGCCGGGAGGACATCGTGGTCCCGCACGCGGTGGCGGAGTCGTACGTGGCGGCGGCCGCGCAGGCGGGGGAGATGGTCGGGCTGACGCTGCTGGACGGGATCGGTCACTTCCCCCTGATCGACCCCGCGGCGGACGCCTGCGCGGTGGTCGCGGAGGAGATCTCGCAACTCGCCTGGTAGAGCCCGGCGGCCCGGTACAGGAGCAGCGCGTGCACGAAGCGGTCCTCCGCGGTCGGCCGGCACCGCCAGGCGAGCGGCCATGAGCCTTCCAGTTCGGGTACGGGGATGTAGGTGGTGCGGCGGGGCCCGGAGGCGAGCCGGGTGAACCCGGGCGGCCAGACGCGGTACGCGGCGCTGCCGACGGGGATCAGGAAGTAGACGGGCCGCCGCCCGTTGCTCTGGACCACGATCGGCCCGGGGTCACCGCCAGTGAGCGTGACGAGCAGATCGGCGAGATCCCGTCCCATGTCACCGTCCACGCGTAGAGCGTCAAATTGCACTCCTGCCTTGCGGATTCCGATGCCGGCGGCCGGAATCCAGCTGGGGACGGGGGAGTTGGGCGTGACGGGGGAGTGACTTTCCGTGTTCATGCGTCCAGCTTGATGGGTGAGGTCTAGCGTTTTCCATATCCCGGACTTGAGGGCTCAGAACTCTGGGATAGCGCCGCCATGCGGTGGAGACCGTTTGAGTTCGTTTGAGTTCGGGGGTGTTCGCATTGGCCAAGGCAGACGGCAACAAGGACAAGGAACGGGACGAGGACGACCGCCATGCGACGTCCTTGATCGCGGAGATCGCCCGCATCCTGCGACTGGAGAAGGGCCTGACCCAGGAGGAACTGGGGGTGCTCATCGGGTACACGGGCTCGGCCATCAGCGCCATGGAGACCGGGGCGCAACCGGCGAGCGACGTGATGCTGGAGCGGCTGGAGACGGCGATCGGGGACAGGCGCAAGATCTTCGAGGTGGCGCGCAAGTACGTGCTGATGGAGAAGTACCCGGTGCGGTTCCGGAGCTTTTCGCAGATGGAGGCGTTGGCGCACACGATCTCGTCGTACGAGACCTTGGTCGTGGACGGGCTCTTCCAGACGGAGGAGTACGCGCGGGCGCTGATCGGGGGCGGCTATCCACCGGTCTCGGAGGCCAAGGCGGAAGAACTGGTCGAGGCGCGACTGGCCCGCAAGAAGCTCTTCGACCGCGATCCGACGGCGATGATCGAGCTGATCCTCGAAGAGGGGGTCCTGACCCGCCCCTTCGGGGACCGGGAGGTCATGCGCGAGCAGCTGCTCTCGCTCGCCAAGGACGCCCAGCGCGACAACGTGACCGTGCAGGTGCTGCCCAAGGACCGCGGCCTGAAGGGCAGCTATGCGGGCGACCGCGGCCCGATGAAGCTGGTGGAGACCAAGGACCACGAGCGCGTGGTCTACCTGGAGATCGAGGACGAGAGCATCCTCATCAGCAACCGGGCCAAGGTCTCCAGGCTGTTCCAGCGGTATGCGAAGATCCGCGCACAGGCACTGAGCCCCGATGAATCCCTGGGTCTCATCGAGCGGTTGGCGGGAGAACGGAAATGAGCACCAGCACCCTGCGGTGGTTCAAGTCGAGCTACAGCGACAGCGGCGGCGGGAACTGCGTCGAGGTCGCCCGCGGCTGGCGGAAGTCGAGCTACAGCGACGACGGCGGCGGGAACTGCGTCGAGGTGGCGGAGTGCGCGACCGCCGTGCACGTGCGGGACTCCAAGAACCTCGGGCCCAGCTTCGCCGTCACGGCAACGGCGTGGGCCGAGTTCGCCGGATGGGCGGGGCGGCCGTGACCTGGTGGGGGCTGATCGTCGAGCAGAACTCCGGCTCCGGCTCGGACCTGACCTGGTCGGTCGACATCCTCGGACACACCAGCGGCACCCGCGAAGACGCCCTGGCGGCCCTCCAGGCAAAGGCCGAGCGGTACGTGCCCAAGCACCCCCACAAGGCCCGGCGCCGCGCCCTCTACCGGCAGAGCGACGGGTTCCTGCTGGTCCTGGACGGGCGGTACCGGCAGTACCTCTGCCGTTTCACCGTGGCGGAACAGCTGGCGGTGGAGGCCCCGGACGGGACCGGGAAGTGATGCTCGGCGCAGCGATGAGTTTTCGGCGGAGCGACGGTCTCAACACCGGAACACCGGAACGGCAGACGTGAAACGAAACGAGGAGACCCGTGCGCATCGTCATCAGTGAGTTCATGAGCCTGGACGGCGTCGTACAGGCGCCGGGCGGGGCCGAGGAGGACACGGACGGGGGCTTCGCGCACGGTGGGTGGTCGCACCCGTTCTTCGATCCGGAGGTGGTGGGCGGCGCTTTCGCCGACGCCACCTCGAAGGCCGAGGCGCTGCTGTTCGGGCGGCGGACGTGGCAGACCATGGCGGCGGCCTGGCCCGGGCGGGCGGGTGACCCGTTCGCGGACCGGATGAACGAGATCCCCAAGTACGTCGTGTCCGAGACGCTGACGGATCTGAACTGGAACAACAGCACACTCGTCACCCTGGACGGGATCCGGGAGCTGCACGGGCGGGACGGCGGTGACCTGCTGGTCATGGGCAGCCCCACGCTCGCGCGCACCCTCCTGGCCGAGGGGCTGGTCGACGAGCTCCGGCTCATCGTCATGCCGGTGCTCCTGGGAGGCGGCAAGTCGATCTTCCCGGCCGACGGTGGCCTCCGTACGCTCGAACTGGTCTCCACGGTCACCAGTCCCGCCGGCGCCAACGTATGCACCTATCGGCCCGTTAAGCAGTAGGTCCGCGCTGGTAGGAGTCAGGGCATGCCGTTCATGCGCGCAGGCCTGAATCTCTACTACGAGGTCACCGGCGAGGGCGATCCGCTCGTCCTCGTCCACGGATCCTGGAACGACCACACGTCGTGGCAGCCGGCGATCGAGGCCGATTTCCGGGCGTCGTTCCGGGTGGTCAGCTATGACCGCCGTGGTCACGGTCGGAGCGAAGCGGGGGCGGGCCAGGGCACGCGCCGGCAGGACGAGGACGACCTGGCCGCCCTGATCGAGCAGCTCGGCCCCGCACCGGCGCACGTGGCGGGCAACTCCTTCGGCGGCATCATCGCGCTCGGCCTGGCCGCCCGCCGCCCCGAGCTGCTGCGCAGCATCATGGTCCACGAGCCCCCGCTCGTCTCGCTCGTGGCCGACGACCCGGCCGCGATGCGGGAACTGGCTCCGACGCAGGCCTCGATCGCCGCTGTCCTCGACCACCTCCGCGAGGGCGAGCACGAAGCGGGCGCTCGTCTCTTCGTCGAACAGGTCGCGATGGGCCCCGGCACGTGGGACGGGCTCCCCGCCCAGCTCCGCGAGAAGCTCGTGGACAACGCCCTCACCTGGCTGGACGAACAGTCCGACCCCGACTGGTCCACGCTCGACCTCACGGCCCTCTCCCGCTGCACCGCCCCGGTCCTCCTGAGCCAAGGCACCGACAGCCCGGCTTGGTTCACGAGGATCCTCGACCGCCTGGCCGAAGCCCTCCCCCAGGCCCACCGCCAAACGATCGAAGGCGCGGGCCACATCCCGCACGTCACCCACCCCGATGAGTACGTAGCCACCCTCACCCACTTCCTCCAGCAGGCATGACCCCGGACGGCGGTCAGCCGGCCGCCCCCGCCTCGCTCCTTCAGGCGAAGCATCGGCATATGCCTGCTCTCGCGCGTGCAAGCTGGACTGGGCCCTGTCCCGGGTCAGGATCGAACCCGTCACCGAGCAGACGGCCAGATCCGCAGCGCGGCTCCTCAAAACCGCCGGCCTGCACGGCCACAAGTGCGCGATCGATGCCACGGTCGCCGAGTTGGCGCTGCGCCAGCCCGGACCGGTGGTCATGCTGACCTCGGACGTGGAGGACATGACAGTGCTCTGCGGCGACCGGGTCAAGCTCGTCGGGATGTGACGCCGAAGGGGGCGGGACGCTCGGTGCGTCCCGCCCCCTTCGGGCGGCCTGTGGGCGAGGCCTAGGCCTACAGGAACGAGTTGATCTCGATCGTCTCGGTGCGGCCGGGGCCGACGCCGATCGCGGAGATCGGGGCGCCCGACATCTCCTCAAGGGCCTTGACGTACGCCTGGGCGTTCTTCGGGAGGTCCGCGAAGGTCTTGGCCTTGGTGATGTCCTCGGACCAGCCGGGGAGGGTTTCGTAGATCGGCTTCGCGTGGTGGAAGTCGGTCTGCGAGTACGGGAGCTCCTCGACGCGCTTGCCGTCGATCTCGTACGCGACGCAGACCGGGATCTCCTCCCAGCCGGTCAGCACGTCCAGCTTGGTGAGGAAGAAGTCCGTCAGGCCGTTCACGCGGGTCGCGTAGCGCGCGATCGGGGCGTCGAACCAGCCGCAGCGGCGGTCGCGTCCGGTGGTCACGCCGCGCTCGCCGCCGATGCGGCGCAGGGCCTCGCCGTCCTCGTCGAACAGCTCGGTCGGGAACGGACCCGCACCCACACGCGTGGTGTAGGCCTTGAGGATGCCGATGACGCGGCTGATCTTCGTCGGGCCGACACCCGTACCCGTGCAGGCGCCGCCCGCGGTCGGGTTCGAGGAGGTGACGAAGGGGTACGTGCCGTGGTCGACGTCGAGCAGGGTGCCCTGGCCGCCCTCGAAGAGCACGACCTTGTCCTCGTCCAGCGCGTCGTTGAGGATCAGGGTGGTGTCGGCGACGTAACCCTTGATCTGGTCCGCGTACTGGAGCATCTCCTCGACGATCGCGGAGGCCTCGATCGCGCGGCGGTTGTACAGCTTCGCGAGGAGCTGGTTCTTGCCCTCCAGCGCCGCTTCGACCTTCTGGATGAGGATCGACTCGTCGTAGAGGTCCTGGACCCGGATGCCGATGCGGTTGATCTTGTCCGCGTAGGTCGGGCCGATGCCGCGGCCGGTCGTACCGATCTTGCGCTTGCCGAGGAAGCGCTCGCCGACCTTGTCGAGGGTGACGTTGTACGGCGTGATCAGGTGCGCGTTGCCGCTGATGAGCAGCTTGGAGGTATCGATGCCGCGCTCGTTCAGGCCGCGCAGCTCGGAGAGCAGGACGGCCGGGTCGACGACGACACCGTTGCCGATGACCGGGGTGCATCCGGGGGAGAGGATGCCGGAGGGGAGAAGGTGCAGTGCGTACTTCTGGTCGCCTACGACGACCGTGTGGCCGGCGTTGTTGCCGCCCTGGTAGCGCACCACATAGTCAACGGATCCACCGAGCAGGTCGGTGGCCTTTCCCTTGCCCTCGTCACCCCACTGAGCTCCGAGCAGCACAAGAGCGGGCACAGGCGTACACCTCTTCCGGATGGGGCATGTCCAAGGTCAGGGGGCGTACGACGATGTACACCGCAGGCTGAGCCGTCGGACCGGTACCCCGGAATAGACGAAGGCCCTGGCGCAATAGCGCAAGGGCCTCTTGCACAAAGATGCTACCCGAGGAAGGACCGAGGTGTCGGCTCCAGAGCCCACCATGAGCCATGCGGGCGCGCCGGTAGGCGGCCTGCTCGTGCTCGTCGACCCGGTCGCCCGCCGTCTTGACGGCGAGTCCGTGCGGATCGCGAAAGATGTGTTGTCAGCCGGAGCTGCGGCGAAAATCTGCCTCCCGGATTCACAGGAGGAGTTTGCGCGGGCCCTGGCCCGCCGGGGTCATCGGCAGCCGGTGATCGTGGGCGACGACCGGGCGCTCGTACGGGCCGTGGGGCTGCTGTACCGGGAGCGGGCGCTGTCCGACGGGGCCGTTTCGCTGATCCCCGTGGGGCAGCCGGGGTCGCTGATGCTGGCGAGGCTGCTGGGGGTGCCGTTGTCGGCCGTGTCGGCCGCGCGGGCGGTCCTGGACGGCACCGTCGGCACGCGGGACCTGCTGGTCGACGACAGCGACGGGGTGGTGCTGGGCGGGCTCAGCATTCCACCCGTCCGGGCGGTACCCCGTCCGGCGGGGCCCTCGGTCTGGAGCGCGTACCGCTCGCTGGTCCGCACCCTCGTGCGGCCGCCGGTGGGGGAGGGCCCGGACGGGTCCGGGCCCCCGGGAGTGGGGCACCGGCTGCGCGTGGAGGCCGACGGGGTGGTGATCGCGGACGTGGACCGGCTGGTGGAGGACGTGTCCGTGACGCCGCGGGAGGGCGACGGCCTCGCCGAGGTGGTCGTCCGGATGGGCACGGGCCCCGGCTCGGTGGTCCGTACGCGGGCCACCGCCGTGACGGTCTCGGGCGCGGACTTCCGCTACCGCGCCGACGCGGCGGTCACCGGCCCGGTCCGGCGGCGCACGTGGACCCTGCGGCCGGGGGCGTGGGCCCTGACGCTGCCGCACCAGCGGTGAGCGGTCCGCCGTCGCCTCCGGCTCCGCCTCCGCCTCCGTCGGCCCCGGTGCTGGCGGCGGAGCTGGGGGAGTGGCGGCGCGAGGGGCTGCTGGTGCCGGTGCCGGCGCCGGTGCTCGATCCGGACAGCACGCCGATCGACCGTGACCCGGGCCGCCCGGGCTGCCGCTGCCCCCGGTCGGCTGACGCTCAACGTCATCCGGGCGCCCGCCGGGGAGCCGGCGCCGAGGCCGGCCGCGCCGGTCCCGGCGGGAGCCGGGCTCAGCCTGCGGTGGCGGCGAACGGGCCGGCGGCGCCGAAGGCCTGCTCGGCGAAGCGCTCGCCGATGCGGCGGTGGCCGGCGGGATCCGGGTGGAGCGCGTCGGGCAGCGGCAGTTCGGCGAAGTCCGCTTCGCCGTAGAGCGAGCGGCCGTCGAGGTAGTGCAGGTTCGGGTCGTCGGCCGCCCGCGCGGCGGTGATGGCGGCGAGCGCGTCCCGGATGACGTTGAGCGTCAGCCGACCGGGGTCCGAGGGGTCGCCGGTGGCCCGGAAGCTCAGCTTTCCGTCGGCGTAGTCCGGTGCGATGGGGCCCGGGGTGTCCTCCTGGATGGGGCAGAGGACGGGGGAGAGCACCAGCAGCGGCGTGGTCGGGTGTCCCTCGCGGATGGTGTCGAGGAAACCGTGGACCGCCGGGCCGAAGGCGCGCAGGCGCATCAGGTCGGTGTTGGCCAGGTTGATGCCGATCTTGATGCTGATCAGGTCCGCGGGGGTGTCGCGCATGGCGCGCGCCACGAACGGGTCGAGCAGGGCGTTGCCGCCGAAACCCAGGTTGATCAGCTCCACGCCGGCCCGGACGGCGGCCACGGCCGGCCAGGTCTCGGTCGGGCTCTCGGCGGTGGACCCGTGGCTGATCGAACTGCCGTGGTGCAGCCACACCCGGCGGCCGAGGTCCGGCGCGGCCTCGACCGGGGCATCGGTGCGCAGGGCGATCACCTCGGTGATCTCGTTCTGCGGGAGCCAGATCTCGACGTTCTTCAGGCCGGCGGGCAGCTCGGCGAACCGGGCGGTGCCGGCCGGGCCGGGCGTGGTGGTCGCCGACCAGGTGGCCATGTCGACGGTGTGGAGGTTGCCGCCGGCCACGCTCGTCCGGTCGCTGAGCCGGCCGTCCACGAGCAGGTCGTACACGCCGTCCGGGCGGACCGGGCCGCCCCGGTAGACCGTCTTCGTGGGGAGCACGTCCAGCTCCACGGCCGTGGCCCGGGTGCGGAAGGCGAGGCGCACACCGGAGGGCTGGGCCTGCGTCATGGCCAGGTACTGATCGGGGAACTGCTTGCGCGCCCAGGCGGGCAGCCGGTGCGGCAGCACGCCCCGCGCGGTGCGTTCCACATCGAGGGCGCCGCGCAGCAGGCCGGCGTCGACGGGCGTGCTGATCCAGTCCGCGGCGCTCACGACGCGATGACCCTGGCGACGAAGGCGTCCAGGTTGCCCGACATGCGCGCGATGCGCTCGTCGAGGGTCAGGGACTCCTCGTACCGCACCGTACGCAGCTTCGGCTGCCGCTTGCCCCGCAGGTACAGGGGGCAGGCGAGGTCCGAGCAGATGTAGGTGCCGACCGTGTTGCCCTCGCGGCCGGCCGCGCCGGCCAGGGGGGCGACGAGCAGGGTGGTCCCGGAGGAGGCGTGGCCCGTCAGGCAGACCTGGCACAGGCTCGACTTCATCGCACTGGTGCGGCTGATGGCGGGCACGCGCAGGGAGATCCCCAGCGGCCCCTGCTCCCGGGGCAGCACGAGATGGGCCCGCAGCGGTGCGCCGGGGTCCACCCAGCCCAGGAAGTCCAGGTCCTGCCAGGGCAGTTCGGCGAAGTCGAGCGGCAAACGCAGGCGTGCCGCCTCGCCCTTGGTGCAGTTCACGAAGGACGAACGGATCTGTTTCTCACTGAGCGGTTCCACGGTCGTCGACCCTATGTCCGTGCCCATGGCCCCGCATCTCAATATTGCGTGATGTCATGATTTGCCGTCCGGCCCCAGCTAGAACTCGACCGCGAGCTCCCGCAGCCCCCGCATGACGTACCCGTCCTGCCACCGCGGCTCCCGGACCAGCCGCAGCGGCGGGATCCCGTCCGCCAGCAGCGCCCCGAAGGACGCGACCAGCTCCCGCCGGGCGAGCGGCGCGCCCAGGCAGTAGTGGATCCCGGCCCCGAAGCTCAGATGCGGATTGTCGGCCCGTACGAGGTCCAGGGCGTCGGGATCCGCGAAACGCGCGGGGTCCCGGTTCGCGGACCCGAAGAGCAGCGCGACCTCGGCTCCGCGGGGGATGGCGGTGTCACCGATGTGGATGTCGTCCAGGACCCAGCGCTCGAACATCTGCAGGGGAGTGTCGTAACGCAGAAGTTCATCCACAGCTGTGGACAACTTTTCGGGATCCGCCCGGAAGGTGCGCAGCAGCTCCAGCTGCGCCGGATTGCGGAACAGCGCCCACCAGCCGTTGGCCGTGGCGTTGACCGTCGCCTCGTGCCCGGCGTTGAGGAGCAGTACGCAGGTGGAGACCATCTCCTGCTCGCTGAGCCGGCCGCCCTCATCGTGGGCGGCGATCATGCCGGAGATCAAATCGCCGCCGGGTCGCCCCCGCCGGGCGGCGATCAGCCCGCGCAGGTAGTCGCTGAACTCCACGCTCGCCCGCACGGCCCTGCGCGCCGTCTCCTCGTCGGGCCGCAGCTCGAACATCCCGCAGATGTCCGCCGACCAGGGCCGCAGCAGCTCCCGGTCCGCCTCGGGCACCCCCAGCAGCTCCGCGATCACCGCGACGGGCAGTGGTTCGGCGACGGCGGTGAGCAGATCCCCGCCCCCGTCGGACACCAGCCGCCCGACCAGCTCCCCTGCCAGCCGCTCGACGGCGGGCGCGAGCTGCTCGACGGTGCGCGGGGTGAAGGCCTTCGCCACCAGCCGCCGCACCCGCGCATGCGCGGGGTCCTCCAGGTCCAGCAGGCCGGTCCCGTTGAGCACGTGGAACGGCTCGTGCTCGGCCGGCGGAGCTTGCTGCCCGAACTCCTCGTGGGTGAAGCGGTGCAGATACGTGCGCCCGAGCCGCCGGTCTCGCAGCAGCGCGCTCACGTCGGCGTGGTGCGGGACCAGCCACTGCCCGGTGGCCTCACACCACACGGCCCGCCCCCGCTCCCGCAACTCCCGGTAGGCGGGGTACGGATCGGCGACGAACGCGGCATCCCACGGATCAAAGCCCATCCCGGCAGCCTAGTGCTGCGCCTGGGAGATCAGGCCGGAGTGACCAGCCGGGTCTCGTACGCGTACACCGCCGCCTGGGTGCGGTCGCGCAGGCCCAACTTGACCAGGATCCGGCTCACGTGGGTCTTGATCGTGGACTCGGCGACGATCAGGCGGTCCGCTATCTCCGCATTGGACAGTCCCTGCGCGATCAGTACCAGCACCTCCGTCTCCCGCTCCGTCAACTCCTCCACACCCGCCGGGTTCGCGAGCCTCGGGGTCTCCGAGAGCTTCGAGAACTCCGAGATCAGCCGCTTGGTCACCGAGGGGGCCAGCAGGGCCTCCCCGGCCGCGACCACCCGCACCCCGTCGGCCAGTTGACGCGCCGACGCGTCCTTGAGCAGGAATCCGGAGGCTCCGGCCCGCAGGGCCTGGTACACGTACTCGTCGAGGTCGAAGGTCGTCAGGACCAGCACCTTCGCGTCCGTGTCGGCGGCCACGATCTCCCGCGTCGCCTCCAGGCCGTTCATCACCGGCATCCGGATGTCCATCAGCACCACATCCGGCTTCAGCGCCGCCACCTGTGTGATGGCCTCGCGGCCGTCCACCGCCTCGCCGACGACCTCGATGCCCTCCATCGCGTTCAGCAGGACGGAGAACCCCTCGCGGACCATCATCTGATCGTCGACGATCAGCACTCTGATCGTCATCCCTTGCCCTCCACCGGCTCGGGCTCCGGCTGGGGCCGACTGGCGACCGGTATGAACACCGCCACCTCATACCCGCCCGTCGCCGTCTTCCCTGCCGTCATATCCCCTTCCAGCATGGCCACCCGCTCCCGCATCCCGGTGATCCCGTGCCCCGCCCCCGGAGAGGGGCGCACATCCCCGGTCGCCGCGCCATTGACGACGCGTATCCCCAGGCCGCCCAGCACATACGACACCTCCACCCCGGCCACCGCGCCCGGCGCGTGCCGCAGGGTGTTGCTCAGGGCCTCCTGGATGATCCGGTACGCCGACAGCTCCACGCCCTGCGGCAGCTCCCGCACCGCGCCCGTCACCGTCTTCTCCACACTCAGCCCGGCCTCCCGCACATTGGCCAGCAGCCCGTCCAGCGAGGCCAGCGTCGGCTGCGGGGCGTCCGGCGCCTCGTAGTCCGCGGAGCGCACCACGCCGAGCACCCGCCGCAGCTCCGTCAGGGCCGCCACCGCGTTCTCCCGGATGGTGACGAATGCCGCCTCCAGCTCCGGCGGCGGGTTCTTCACCCGGTACGGCGCGGCCTCGGCCTGGATCGCGACCACCGACATGTGGTGCGCGACCACGTCGTGCAGCTCGCGGGCGATCGTGGTCCGCTCCTCCAGCAGAGTGCGCCGGTCCCGCTCGACGGCTGTGACCTCCTGCTGTGCGGTCACCTCCGCCGCGGCATGGCGGCGGATCTGGATGCTGGCCGCGATGGCCAGCGCGAAGGCGGAGAAGACGAACATCGTGGGCTGGGCCGGGCCGCCGATGCCGAAGCGGGCGCTGAAGGCGATCGAGGTGCTCACCCCGAAGGCCACGGTGATCACCCACATCCACGCCGCGACGCGGGGCCCGGTGCGCAGGGTCACCAGGAACATGACCGCGATGTACGAGAAGAAGGTGCCCGGGGTCCAGGGCCAGGTCTCCGACCAGCCGCCGCTCCCCAACGCCGCCGCCAGTGTCACTCCCACGACCGCCCAGTACGCGGCGATCGGGCGGGACAGGGTCATCAGCACCGGTGCGCCTGCCAGCAGCCCGATCGCGAACCGGGACGTATCGCTGATGTACCCCTCATGCGTGGCGCCCGCGAAGAGCATGATCACTACGGCCACCGCCCCCACCGCGGCATGGCGGCGCCACACGGCGCGGTGGCGTATCCCCCGGGGGAGCATGCGGGCAAAGGCGTCGTCGGCCGCCGCCAGCGCCAGCGGGCGGTAGGCGAAGGCGTCGGTGAAGAGGTCGTGACGCAGGGACTGCAACAGTCCCTTCGCCATTTTGATCTCCGGTGTCCGGGTGGTCCCCCCGGTGGTCGTCTTGCTCATGTACACGAAGGTACGTGCGGCCCCGCGTCACCCGCGTCGCCGCTGAAGGGGATTTCCCCGCCTCCCCCTTAAGTACTACTCCTGATCCTTCAGTAGCCCGTCGGGCGGATCAGGCCGGTCTCGTACGCGAACACCGCGGCCTGGGTACGGTCCCGCAGGCCCAGCTTCACCAGGATCCGGCCGACGTGGGTCTTCACCGTCTGCTCGGCCAGGAACAGGTGCTCGGCGATCTCCGCATTGGACAGGCCCTGGGCGATCAGGGAGAGCACCTCGGTCTCCCGCTCGGTCAGCTCGTCGATCCGCGACTTCGTGGGCGCCCGCGGGGCTCCCATCCGGGAGAACTCCGTGATCAGCCGCTTCGTGATGTTCGGCGAGAGCAGGGCCTCCCCGGCCGCGACCACGCGCACCGCCTCGGCGAGCTGGTCGGCCGAGGCGTCCTTGAGCAGGAAACCGGAGGCGCCGGCGCGCAGCGCCTCGTACACGTACTCGTCGAGGTCGAAGGTGGTCAGCACCAGCACCTTCACGGCCGAGCCCGGCGCGGAGGTGATGACGGAGGTGGCCTCGATGCCGCCCATGCCGGGCATGCGGATGTCCATCAGGACCACGTCCGGGGCCAGCTCGGCAACCTTCGCCACGGCCTCCGCGCCGTCCACGGCCTGGCCGACCACCTCGATGCCGGGCTGGGCGTTGAGGAGCACGGTGAAGCCCTGCCGGACCATCATCTGGTCGTCGGCGATCATCACCTTGATGGGGCCGGCGGTATCGGTCGGGGCGCTCATGCGTCCTTCTTCCTCGTGTCGGCGGCGGGGCTCGGCCCCATCGGGAGTACGGCGCTCACCTCGTACCCGCCGTCGGGACGCGGACCGGCAGCCAGCTCGCCCCCCAGCATGCCTGCCCGCTCGCGCATCCCGAGCAGCCCGTGCCCGGCCCCCTGCGACGGCGGAGCCGGCCTGGTCGGCGCGGTGTTGGCGATGCACAGGTGCAACTCGCCGGGCCCGTAGGCGACGCCGACCTCCACGCGGGAGCCGGGCGCGTGGCGCAGGCAGTTGCTCAGGGCCTCCTGCACGATGCGGTACGCGGTGAGCTCGACGCCCGGGGTCAGCGGCCGCCGGGTGCCCGCGAACTCGGTGGTGACCTCCAGGCCGGCGCCCCGGACGTTGTCCACGAGGCCGTCCAACTCCGCGAGGGTCGGCTGCGGATGGTGGGGAGCGGCCGGGTCGTCCGGGTCCTCGGAGCGCAGCACGCCCAGGACGCGGCGCAGCTCGGTCAGGGCCTCCAGCGCGTTCTCCCGGATGCCGGCCAGATTCTCCTTGAGCTCCTCGGAAGGGTTCTCCACCAGGTGCGGGGCGACCTGCGCCTGGATGGAGATCACCGACATGTGGTGGGCGACGACGTCGTGGAGTTCGCGGGCGATGCGGCTGCGCTCCTCGAGCAGGGTGCGGCGGGCCCGCTCCTCCTCGGTGAGGGTCTCCTGCTCGACGAGCTCGCCGCGCGCCAGGCGCAGTGCGCGCAGCGCGTACCCGAGGAGGGCCACGAAGCCGAAGAGGAGCGTCGCGCCGATGATGCTGCTCTGGCTGTGCTCCGGTTTGAAGAGGCCCTCGGCCAGGGCGGTGCAGGCGACCGAGATGCCGACGACGGCGATCGTCACCCGGGGCGGCACCCGCAGCGCGACGAGCAGCACCAGTGGCGCGAACGCGAAGATCCCGCTGGGCAGCCAGGGCCAGGTCTGGCCCTGGCCCACGTGGTCGTGGATCGACCAGGCGGTCAGGCCGGCCGTCAGCAGGCCGAGCCACCAGGCGGGAATCGGCCGGAACATCGCCAGCAGGATGGACACGCCCGTCAGGGCCGAGGTGGCGACCAGGAGGCTGCCGAAGACTTGGTAGTGGTCGCCGATCTGTTCCGCGTTGAGGAAGGCGAAGAAGGCCGCGAGGTAGCCGATGAGCACGTGCGGCAGCCGGGCCAGCCAGCGCGGCCGGGACATCCGGGGCAGCGGGTCCGAGCGCAGGGTGAACAACGCCCGGACCACCTGCCGCCCTTGGGCGCCGCCTTCGGCGGCGGAGGGCGGGGCTTCGGCCAGGGGGGCGCGCTGCTCGGTCACGTCCGCCAGCCTAGGCATGCCCGGCTTCCTTCACCGCTGTGGGCCGGAGGCGGACGGTGCGGGGTATCGGCACGCTGCGGGTGGTGCGGCCGGTGCCGGCCGGGCGGGGGGTCCGTGCGGGCCGGGGACGGGCGCCCTGTTCGTACGTGCGGAACGCGGCCCAGCAGATCGCCAGCGCGGCCGCGAACGCGGGCAGCCACAGCAGCCGGGCGGCTATCCACCCCGCGGAGCCGGGCACGGTGTGCAGTCCCGGCAGGTCGGTGGAGACCAGCAGCCCGAGGGCGGTGACGGCCATCATGGCGGTCTGGTGCCAGAGGAAGATCGTCATGGCGGACAGGTTCACCAGGGCCACCTTCGCCCAGGCCCGCGGCCGGCGCATCGCGCGGGCCAGCGGCTCGCGGAGCAGCAGGGCCAGGCCGCACTGGGCCAGGCCGAAGGTGACGGCGGCGAGGGTCGGCGGGTTCAGGTTCGAGAGGGCGGCCCCGGGCACCCCGACCATGGACGCCGGATACCCGCCCCAGAGGATCAGCGCGGCCGTGGCCACCACGCCGCCGCCCAGCAGGAGCGGGGCCGGGGCGCGCCGGGCGAACGCCCCTCGGGACCAGGCGGCCCCGAGGGTGTAGGGGACGAGCCAGCCGGCGGCCACATTGACCCAGCCGATCCACTCGGGCCCGCCGAAGGCGAACCGCCAGACATCGACGGCGGCCACGACGGCCAGCGGCCACACCGGGCCCAGCCGGGACACGAGCGGGGTCGCGGCGGTGAGCGCGGCGAAGACGAGGAGGAACCACAGCGGGGAGAGCACCAGCTTGAGCAGCGTCCGGATGGTGTCCGGCTCCACCCCGCCGAGCAGCAGCCCGGCCGATGCCACGGCCCAGAGGACCAGCACCGCGGCCACCGGCCGGAACAGCCGGCCCAGCCGCCGGGCGACCCATGTGCCGTACGGGACGCCGCGCGAGCGCGCCGATGCGTAACCCTGGGCGCCGACGTGGCCGCCGACCAGGAAGAAGACGGCCAGGGTCTGGAACACCCAGGAGACCGGGGCCAGTTCGCTCATGTGGGCGAGCGGACTGGTGGTCCTCAAGCCGCCGTCGGCGGTGGTCAGTGCGGTGACCAGCCAGTGGCCCAGCACCACGCCGAGTATCGCGAAGGCGCGCAGGGCGTCCACGGAGCGGTCCCGGGTGGCAGGGGTCCCGGCGTCGATGCGGTCCGCGAGGGCGGACCAGCGGGCTCGGAGCTCAGACACGGGACGCCTCCAGGGCGGCGGTGGGGGCGGCGGGCGCGGCGGGAGGTGCGGCAGCGGGGCCGGTCGGTGGACCGAGGACGATCCGGGCCAGGCTGTCGAGGGACTCGGTGCCGGGCTTGAGGTAGTCGCTGTGGCCGGCGGATCCGGCCGAGAAGGGCCGGGCGCCGAAGGCGGGGTCCACGGGGTCGGCGGCGAAGCCGAGCCCGGCGAGCCGTACATGAGGGACGCCGCCTATCCAGTCGCCGCTGCCCCGCGCGGCCCACACCCGGGCGCTCGTCGGCAGGTCGGCGGCGGAGTCGACGCCCGTGCCCGGGCTGCCGAACAGGGCCACGTCGGTGACTTGGGGGCCGGTCGGGGTCCGGGCGCAGACCACGGATCCGTAGGAGTGGCACAGCAGCGAGAGGTGGGCCTCCGGGGCGGTCATCCGCCGCAACCCGTCGAGGAGCGGGACCAGTTCGGCCGCGGCGTCCTGCGCGCGGCCAGCCGTCAGGACGGTCGTGCTGACCGTGCCGGGGGTGTCGTACCCGAGCCAGGCGACCACGGCGGAGCGGGGGTGCTCGGCCTGGAGGCGCTGCTGCAGGGCGACGGCCCCGGCACGGAACCTTTCGTAGGTGTCCAGGGTCGTGTCCGAGCCGGGCACCAGGACGGCGATGCGGTCGGCGGTCTCCAGATCACCGAACACCGCCGTGACGCGGCCCTTGCCGCGGCCGTCGAAGGCGAGGAACCGGGCACTGCCGTCGGCCTCCATGGCGCGGAGCTTGTCGGCCCGGGCGTCGCGGCCGGCGTCCCGCGCCATGCGCGCGGCCTCGGCGAGGTTGGCGCGGTTGGCCGCGTACCGGGCGAGGGGGCCGGTCTGCTCGGTGAAGGCCACGGGGGCGGGGGCGGGTACATGGGGGGAAGCGGCGGCGGAGAGGGGCACGACGACGGCCGCGGCGACGAGCCCGGCCAGCAGGGTGCGGCGCAGACGGCCGCCGGCGCGGCGGCCGTTGGGACGGGCGGTGGGGCGGCGGGTCATGGCTTCCCGACTCCTTCGTTCGATCCAGAGGGCCGTTGCGAAGGCTGTTGTCAGGCCGTCGCGTTCTCTGGTGTCGAAATTAGGAATCGGACCCCGTCATCGGCGTCCCGCTGCGGAGCCGCCTTTGGCACTGGCTCTCAGGTATGACGAGGGCTACTTGGGAGCCACGAGACCTGTCGGTTTTGCCCGCACGACCCGTCGTCTAGGGTCCCGGGATGGTCGACACCGATTGGCGCCGCGACCGGATCGGAAGCGCGCACCGGGGCGAGAACCCCACCGTCCTGCGGCACCTCGACGCCGGCTTCGCCGTGATCGGGGACCGGCAGTTCCTGCCCGGATACAGCTTGCTCCTGACCGACGACCCCGCCGTGACGCGGCTCTCGGACCTGCCCCGGGCGCGCAGGGCCGCGTACTTGAGCGACATGGAGCGGCTCGCCGAGGCCGTCGAAGGGGCCTGCCGACGCCTCGATCCGGCATTCCGCCGCGTGAACATCGAGATCCTGGGCAACACCGACCCGTACCTCCACGCCCACATCTGGCCCCGCTACGACTGGGAGCCCGCCGACCTCGTCCGGATACCCGTCTGGTTGTACGAGGAGGAGTACTGGAGGAGCCCGGAGCACCAGCTCGGGCCGCGGCATGACGCCCTGCGGGTCGCGATCGGAGAGGAGCTCGACCGGTTGCGGACGGAGTGAGGGTGGGCGGGGTGAGGGCGAGCGGGGTGAGGGGGGTGGGCTGGTCAGTCCGCGCGGAGGGGTTCGACGTAGCCCGCGCGCCAGCGGGGGGCCGGGTCCTGGCCGGGGCTGGTCCAGTACTCCCGCGCGCCCACGATCAGGCCCTCCCGTACGGTCCACAGGGAGACGGCCCGGTAGACGACGTGGTCCTCGGGCATCTCCACCTCGGTGACGACGAGGTCGCCGTCCGCGAGGATGCGCAGGACCTCCACCGAGCTCTCGTCCGCGTAGTCGTCGTCGCTGATCACGGCGATGAAGTTGGCGCGGCCCACGATGCGTTCACCGCTGACCGGCCATTCGATGACGGCGTCCTCGGCGATGAGCCCGGCCACTGCGTCCCAGTCGCGCGCCTCGATGCGCTCCCACAGGTGTGCCACTACCTTCAACGGCTCCATGTGCCGCAGTGTGCGCGGGGATTGTGCGATGCAACAAGCTTTGCTTGCAGGCTTATTGACTTCGCAATAAATTACTCCCCGAGCGCGTCCAGGGCCGCCGCCAGACGTTCCAGGACGCGGACGGTTTCGGCGAAGGCCTCCTCGCCCAGTTCCTCCGTGAGGCGGGTGGCCAGTTCCGCGTGGCCCGGGCTGATCCGGGCGATGGCGGCGCGTCCGGCGTCCGTCGGGCGCAGCAGCTTCGCGCGCCGGTGCGCGGGGTTCGGTACGTATTCGGCCAGGCCCTTGGCGGCCAGCAGGTCGGCGCTGCGCTGCACGCTCTGCCGGGTGATGCCCATGGCGCGGGCGATCCCGGCGACGGGGAGCGGTTCCCGGAGCACGGCCCCGAGCACCTGCCACCAGGCCGCGGTCAGCCCGGCGGGACGCGCCAGCTCCTCCGAAACGGTCAGGAAGCGGCCGTTCAGCCGGAACACCCCGAGCGCGGCGCGGCTCAGCAGGTCCTGCCGGGCGCGTACGGGGAGCCGCCCCTCCGGTCCCTCCGCGGATCCCTCCGCGGATCCCTCCGCCGGTCCCCCCTCCACCCCCTCCGCCGGAAGATCAGGCATCGCCGGACTCCGACGCGGCCGCGAGGACGGGGTACGCGCTCGCGTCCGAATCGTGGAACAGGCGGTACCAGGCGTCGAGCACGTCCGGCCCGTACACCGACAGCCGGGCGAAGACCTCGCGGGCGAACGCCACCGGTTCCGTCGGGCCCGCGGTGATCAGGTCGCCGTCCGTGACCGCGTCGGCCTCGACGTACCGCTCGGCGCCCGCGTATCCCGGCTGCCCGGCCAGGTAGAAGGGGGCCGCGCTGGTGTGCGTACGGCCGTCCAGTACGCCGGCCCGGGCCAGCCCGGCCGTGGCTCCGCAGATCGCCGCGACCGGGACTCCGGCCGCCAGGAACTCCTTCGCCTTGGCCGCGAACGGCGCCAGCTCGTCGCCCGTGTCCCACAGGCTCGCGCCCGTCAGGATCAGCAGGTCGGAATCCTCCGGGCGCAGGTCCGCGAGGGCCAGGTCGGGCTGGATGCGGACACCGCCCATGGTGGTGACGGGCTGCCCGGGTCCCGAGGCGCTGACCGTACGGACCTGGTGGCCGCGCTGGGTGAGGTGCGCGGTGGTGTGGCCCGTCTCCCAGTCCGCGTAAGTGTCGTAGACCGCGAGGTGGACCTGCCGGCGGGCAGCCGGCCCATCGGTCGCCGCCGTCTCGCTGGATGTTCCGGTCATGGGGATCGCCTCCACGGTCCGTGCGCCAACCCGTATTGCGCGCATGCGCGCATGCGGTTATGACATCAGGCTGTCATCTCGACAGGGTGCTGTCAATGGTAGGGCCGCCCGCCCGGCCCCGCGGCGCAGACAGACTGCCGAGACCCGCCCCCCACCCCCATACAGTCCGCCGATGTCCCTCCCCACCTGCGCACTTCTAGCGTGGCCTTATGACCCCTCATGTCACCTCCGGTGCCGCCGTCAAGACCGCCGACCGCGCACACGTCTTCCACTCCTGGTCCGCTCAGGCCCTGATCGACCCGCTCGCCGTCGCCGGGGCCGAGGGCTCGTACTTCTGGGACTACGACGGCAACCGCTACCTCGACTTCGCCTCCCAGCTGGTCAACACCAACATCGGCCACCAGCACCCCAAGGTCGTCGCCGCGATCCAGGAGCAGGCCGCCCGGCTCTGCACCCTGGCCCCCGGCTTCGCCGTGGAACCGCGTTCCGAGGCCGCACGCCTCATCGCCGAGCGCACCCCGGGCGACCTCGACAAGATCTTCTTCACCAACGGCGGCGCCGAGGCCGTCGAGAACGCCGTCCGCATGGCCCGGCTGCACACCGGCCGTCAGAAGGTGCTCTCCACCTACCGCTCGTACCACGGGGCCACCGCCGCCGCGATCAACCTGACCGGCGACCCGCGCCGCTGGCCCTCGGACACGGCCGCCGCCGGCGTCGTGCACTTCTGGGGCCCCTACCTCTACCGCTCGGCCTTCCACGCCACCACCGAGGCCGAGGAGTGCGCCCGCGCCCTCGCCCACCTCGCCGACACCATCGCCTTCGAGGGGCCGGCCACCATCGCGGCGATCATCCTGGAGTCGGTGCCCGGCACCGCCGGGATCATGACCCCGCCCGCCGGCTACCTCGCCGGGGTGCGCGAGCTCTGCGACCGCCACGGCATCGTCTTCATCCTCGACGAGGTCATGTCGGGCTTCGGCCGGACCGGCAAGTGGTTCGCCGCCGACCACTGGGACGTCACCCCCGACCTGATCACCTTCGCCAAGGGCGTCAACAGCGGCTACGTCCCGCTCGGCGGCGTCGCGATCTCCGCCGAGATCGCCGAGACCTTCGCCACGCGCCCGTACCCGGGCGGACTGACGTACTCCGGGCACCCGCTGGCCTGTGCCGCCGCCGTGGCGACGATCAACGCGATGGAGGAGGAGGGCGTGGTCGAGCACGCCGCCCACCTCGGCGAGAACGTGATCGGCCCGGCCCTCGCCGAGCTCGCGGAGCGCCACCCCTCGGTCGGGGAGGTCCGGGGCCTGGGTGCCTTCTGGGCGCTGGAGCTCGTACGGGACAAGGAGACGCGCGAGCCGCTCGTGCCCTACAACGCGGCCGGCGCCGACAACGCGCCGATGGCCGAGTTCGCCGCGGCCTGCAAGGCCTCGGGGCTGTGGCCCTTCGTCAACATGAACCGCACCCACGTCGTGCCCCCGTGCACCATCACGGAGGCCGAGGCCAAGGAGGGTCTGGCCCTCCTCGACGAGGCGCTGACGGTCGCGGACCGTCACACCTCGGGCGCATAGCGTCCACATAACGGGCGGTAAATCCGCATACCGGCCACAAAACGTTCGGTTTCGGCCTCGCTGCCTGGCCTATGGTGTCCGAAGATCTATGGAGGAGACGGACCCCTATGCCAGGCAGCGGCGCTGTCACGCGCAACACACTTCGGCAGCAGATCGCGGACGCGCTGCGTGACGAAGTGCTCGCCGGACGTCTGCCGCCGGGGACCGAGTTCACCGTCAAGCAGATCGCCGAGCAGTACGAGGTCTCCGCCACGCCCGTACGGGAGGCGCTCGTGGACCTCTCGGCGCAGGGCCTGCTGGACTCGGTCCAGCACCGGGGCTTCCGGGTCCACGTCTACTCCGTCGAGGACTACCGGGCCATGATCGAGGCCCGGACCCTGGTCGTGGACGGGATCTTCCGCCGGCTCGTCGAGCGCGGCACCGTCCCGGGCCACGGTGAGCGGCTGGTGTCGGTGCGCCGGCGGGCGGACGAGGCGCGGCGAGCAGCGCAGAAGGGCTCGCTCGAGGTGCTGATCGGCTACGACCTGCGCTTCTGGCGGGAGCTGAGCGAGCTGGTCGGCAACACCTACATCACCGAGTTCCTGCACCGGCTGCGGGTGCAGACCTGGGTCTTCGCCGTACCGCACCTGCAACGAGCGCCGCAGCAGATGCGTTCCGCGCTCTGGAACGGGCACAGCGAACTCGTGGACGCGATCACCCTCGCGGACGCGGACGAGGTGCGCCGCCTGGTGCACGCCTACAATCAGCATGGCCTGGACTGGGCTGCCGCTCTGTAGACGAGGCGAACGGCTTGAACGGGTTGGACGGGTTGAAGACCAAGAAGAGCAGTTTGCTCGCCCCCCTTGCACCCGGGGCCGACCCTGCGCCCGGGGCCGCGCCCGGGGCCGCGCCCGGGGCCGCGCCCGGGTCCGTCGCCGCGCCCGGGTCCGTCGGCCTGTCCGTCGTGATCCCGGCCTACGCTGAGGAGGAGCGGCTCGCTCCGACTCTCGACGCCGTCCGGGAGTACCTGGAGCAGCACGTCGGGACCGGCCCCGCCGACTGGGAGATCGTCGTCGTGGACGACGGCTCCCCGGACGCGACCGCCGACGTCGTCCTGAAGGCGGCCGACGACCCCAGGATCCGGCTCATCCGTTCCGAGCGGAACCGCGGCAAGGGCAACGCCCTGCGCCTCGGTGTGGCGGCCTCCGCGGGCCGGCGCGTCCTGGTCATGGACGCCGACCTGGCGACTCCGATGGAGGAGCTCGCCAAGCTGGAGCAGTGCCTGGCCGGCGACGAGCACCTCGACGCCGCCATCGGCTCCCGCGCCCACCGCGACTCCGCCATCGAGCGCCACCAGAGCATGCTGCGCGAGGTCCTCGGCCGGGTCGGCAACCGGGTCATCCGCCTGGTGGCCGTCCCCGGGATCCGCGACACGCAGTGCGGTTTCAAACTGTTCGACGGCGACCAGGCCCGCGCCGCCTTCGGTGCCTCCAGGCTCGACGGCTGGGCCATCGACGTGGAGATCCTCCAGTACTTCCGACGCAAGGGGTGGCCAGTGGCCGAGGTTCCGGTCCGCTGGGCGCACCAGGACGGTTCGAAGGTCCGGCCCCTGGACTACCTGCGCACGCTCGGCGAGCTGATGCGGCTGAACGCCGCCGGCATCGCCGTCGCCGCGCTGTACCTGCTGGCCTCGCTCTACCTCTACCAGGGGCTGTGGGGCGGC
Source organism: Streptomyces sp. NPDC060031 (assembly GCF_042736805.1). Taxonomy (NCBI): domain Bacteria; kingdom Bacillati; phylum Actinomycetota; class Actinomycetes; order Kitasatosporales; family Streptomycetaceae; genus Streptomyces; species Streptomyces sp. NPDC060031. Next base: position 51,968 of record NZ_JBHWVM010000033.1, on the reverse strand, counting down.
CTCGACGGGTCGATCCTCGCGAATTCGCTCCAGGACCAGAACCAGTGGGAGTGGTTCTTCGGCGTCACCGCCGACAACATCGCCCACCTGCGCAATCCGCTCTTCACCGACTTCCAGAACATGCCCGACGGCGTGAATCTGATGGGCAACACGGTGATGCTCGGACTGTCGGTGCCGCTGACCCCGCTCACGCTGCTCCTCGGCCCGACCTTCACCCTGGCGCTGGTCTTCACCCTCGGCATCGCCGGGACGGCCTGGGCCTGGTACTGGCTGATCCACCGCCGGCTGACCGAGAGCCGCGTGGCGGCCGCGGTGGGCGGCGCCCTCGCCGCCTTCGCGCCGCCGATGATCTCGCACGCCAACGCCCACCCGAACTTCGTCGTGCTCTTCATGATCCCGGTCATCATCGACCGGGCGCTGCGCCTGTGCGAGGGCAAGAACATCGTCCGCGACGGTGTGCTCCTGGGCCTGTTCTCCGCGTACCAGGTCCTGCTGGGCGAGGAGCCCTTCCTGCTGGCCGCCATGGGCATGCTGATCTTCGCCCTCGGGTACGCCTGCCACGACCGCGAGGGCGCCCGCAGGGCCGCCCGGCCGCTGGCCAGGGGCCTCGCCATCGCCGCGGCCGTTTCGGTGCCGCTGGTGGCCTACCCGCTGTACTGGCAGTTCTTCGGCTCCCAGAGCTACCACTCGGTGCTGCACGGCGACGAAGCGGGCAACCCGCTGCGCGCGCTGAGCGAGTACTCGGGGGGCTCGCTGTTCGGCGACCCGGAGAACGCCGGCAAGCTCGCGATCAACATCACCGAGCAGAACGCCTTCTACGGGTGGACGCTGCTGGCCCTGGCCGCCGCGATCACCGTGTGGATGTGGCGCCGGCCGGTCGTCCGCGCGCTGGGCATCACCGCGGCCGTCGCGGCCGTGCTCTCCCTCGGCCCCGAGGTCGAGATCCAGAGCCTCGGGATCACCGTCCCGGGGCCGTGGGCGCTCATGCGGCACCTGCCGCTGCTGGAGTCGGTCATCGAGAGCCGCGTCGCGATCATCTGCGCGCCCGTCTTCGCCCTGCTGATCGCCCTGGCGCTCGACCGGTTCACCGGCTTCGGCGCCCGCGAGCACCGGGTCCTCGGTTACATGGCGGTGGGCGCCGCGCTCGTCCCGATCCTGCCGCTGCCGCTGGTGGTCAAGGACCGCGAACCCGTGCCGGCCTTCATCACGCAGGGCCTGTACGAGGACTACGTCAAGGACGGCCGGTCCCTCGTAGCGGTGCCGCTGCCGGACCCGGCGGTGGCCGACGCGCTGCACTGGCAGAGCAGCACCGGCTTCGGTTTCAAGCTGGCCGGCGGCTACTTCAACGGCCCGTGGGGACCGGACCGCATCGGCATCTACGGCGCCGTGCCGCGGATGCTGTCCAACGTGCTCAGCGACGTCGGCTGGGGCGCCGCGCCGCCGGTGGTCACCGAGGAGATGCGGGAGCAGGCCCGCCGGGACCTCGAGTCCTGGAAGGCGGGCGTACTGGTCCTGCCGCAGCGCCACAAGCACGCCGAGGAGCTGCGCACGACGATCACGGAGCTGCTGGGCCAGGAGCCGGAGCAGGCCGCCGACTGCCTGGTCTGGCGGGTCGGGCCCCGGTAGGTTTTGCGCACCCCTTCGCGGAGGGTGTCCGGCGCACTACGCTGGCCCGATCGGCGGCAACGACTGATCGGAGGCCGAGTGGCCTGTGACCTGTGGCTGGTCCCCCTTGTCGACGTGCTGTGCCACAGCCCCGACAACCCCTTCGCGGAAGAGATCGCCTCGTACGACAAGGCGCTGAACGAGGCCGGGCTGCCGTCCGTGCCGGTGTTCGCGTACATGCCGGGCCTGAGCGGGGACGTCGCCCCGGTCGCCGGCTTCGACTACGACGCCCTGCACTTCCTGCGGCGGGCGTACCTGCTGCAGATCTGCGGGCTGCCGGTGACGCCCGTGGACGAGCTGGGCGGGGACTACGAACAGCTGCTGGAGATGTTCGAGCCGACGGCGCAGCAGTCGCACCTGGTGTGGCACTACGACCACGCGGGGGCGTACGTCCCGGTGGATTTCCCGGCCCCGCTGGCGAACGAGGAGCTGCTGGCCGGGGGCGGGCCGCTGGGGTCCGCGCAGGGGCTGCTGCGGGAGCTGGCGTTCGTCGCGCCGGCGATCGGGATAGACCCCGGGAACCCGCCGGCGGCGCCCGCGCCGCCGGGGCGGCCGACGTCGCTGGAGGAGCCCGCGGGGCCGATTCCGTACGACGACAGCCCCTTCGCGCGGGAGCGGCACGTATGGCTGGGGCTGCACGCGGCGGCGACGCGCAGCCTCGGACAAGGCTCGATGATCATCTTTAGCTGAGCCGGCCCCCGCCCCGCCCCTTCTCCTCGATCAGCGCGGCTGCTCCGGCGGGCGCTGGCGGGGCATGTTGGGGCGGGTGCCCGGGGGGAGGGGGAAGCGGGCCGGAGGGACGTACGCGTCCGCGCGCGAGCCTCCGGCGCCCAGGGACTGCATGACCAGCGGCGCGGGGCCGGAGCTGAACTCCACCATCCACTCCGCGGTCTCGGAGCGGACGAGTTCCGTCACGTCCTCCGAGAACCGGCGCAGCACCGTCAGACAGCGCTCCGCGGCCTCGCTCGCCGTGCCCTCGGTGGGGCCCAGGATCTCCCGTACGTTCTCCGAGGCCCAGTCGAACTGGAGCGTCTGCAGTCGGCGCTGCACCGCCTGGGCCGTGGCCACGTCCCGCATCCAGCCCGAGGTCAGGCCGAAGAACCGGTCGCAGGCCAGGCAGGCCGCACCCAGGAGCAGCGAGAGGTAGCCGTACGAGGCCGCGCCCGGCGCCGAGCCCGTCAGCTCCAGCAGCGGCATCGCGGCGCCCACGACGGCACCCGCCGCCGCCCCGGCGCGCAGCAGCCGCGCGCCCCGGCGCTTCCACGCCCGGTCGCAGAAGTACCACTCGGCGGTACGCAGGGCATCGGCCTCGACCCGGCGGTAGAGCTCGTCGAGCCGCTCGGCGGGCTCGCCCCAGTCCCCGAGAGGGAACGGTCGGCCGGTCAGGTCGCCGTCCTCTGCGGGATCCCGGGGTGGCCCCTCGGGCTGCATGTCCGGCTGACTCACCCGGCACTCCCTCTGCCTGCGCTGACGTGTGGTGGTGCGCGTGTGCGCAATGGTGCGCATGCCCTTCCTACCTTCGAAAGCCGATCGATGGGCGACGAATCCCGGGATTTCCGCCCGCAAGGAGGTCTCCATCAGGTACGCGCACGCCTCATCTCTCACTCGAAAGAGTTGGTCCTCACGGCGTAGGGCGCGGCGCCCGGGGAGCACGTAGGCTCGGATTGACCAAGCGTCCCGACATACGGAGTGAGTGACCTGTGATTCCCGGTGGTGGCCAGCCCAACATGCAGCAGCTGCTCCAGCAGGCCCAGAAGATGCAGCAGGACCTCGCCGTGGCCCAGGAAGAGCTGGCCTTGGCCGAGGTCGAGGGTCAGGCGGGCGGCGGCCTGGTCAAGGCGACCGTCACCGGCTCCGGTGAGCTGCGCGCCCTGGTGATCGACCCGAAGGCCGTGGACCCGGACGACACCGAGACCCTCGCCGACCTGGTGGTGGCGGCGGTCCAGGCGGCCAACGAGAACGCCCAGGCGCTCCAGCAGCAGAAGCTGGGCCCCCTCGCCCAGGGTCTGGGCGGCGGCAGCGGCATTCCCGGCCTCCCCTTCTAGTCCCCTCTCGTCCCCTCTCCCGCACCCGACCGCACACGTAACGAAAGAAGGCAGTCCGTTGTACGAAGGCGTGGTCCAGGACCTCATCGACGAACTGGGCAGGCTGCCCGGCGTCGGGCCCAAGAGCGCGCAGCGGATCGCCTTCCACATCCTGCAGGCCGAGCCCACCGATGTCCGCCGCCTCGCGCACACGCTGCTGGAGGTCAAGGACAAGGTCCGGTTCTGTGCGGTGTGCGGGAACGTGGCGCAGGAGGAGCGGTGCGGCATCTGCCGTGACCCGCGCCGCGACACCACGGTCATCTGCGTGGTGGAGGAGCCGAAGGACGTCGTCGCGATCGAGCGGACGCGAGAGTTCCGGGGCAAGTACCACGTCCTGGGCGGCGCGATCAGCCCGATCGAGGGCGTCGGCCCCGACGACCTGCGCATCCGCGAGCTGCTGGCGCGTCTCGCGGACGGCGAGGTGACCGAGCTGATCCTCGCCACCGACCCGAACCTGGAGGGCGAGGCGACCGCCACGTACCTCGCTCGCATGATCAAGCCCCTGGGCCTGAAGGTCACCCGCCTGGCCAGCGGGCTCCCCGTCGGGGGAGATCTGGAGTACGCGGACGAGGTCACGCTCGGGCGTGCCTTTGAAGGAAGGCGACTTCTCGATGTCTGACGCAACGCTGCACGCCCTGGGCCAGGATCCGGACGATTTCGCCGTCCAGATCGCCGACCAGATCGAGTCCTTCATCGTCGCGGTCACCGAGGTGGCCAAGGGCGAGGACCCGGACAGCGCGGTGCCCTTCCTCCTCCTGGAGGTCTCCCAGCTGCTGCTGGCGGGCGGCCGGCTGGGTGCGTACCAGGACGTCCTGCCGGACGAGCGCTACGAGCCCGACCTCGGCCCGGAGCCGGACGTGGACGACCTGCGCGAGCGGTTCGCGCTGATGCTGGAGCCGGTCGACGTCTACTCCGAGGTCTTCGACCCCTACGAGCCGCGCAAGGCCCCGGTCGCGCACCGGATCTCCGACGACCTGGCCGACGTGGTGGCCGACCTGCGCCACGGCCTCATCCACTACCAGTCGGACCGGATCACCGAGGCGCTGTGGTGGTGGCAGTTCTCGTACTTCACGAACTGGGGTCCGACGGCCTCGGCGACCCTGCGCGCCCTGCAGTCACTCGTCGCGCACGTACGCCTGGACCAGCCGCTGGAGGCGCTCGACGGCCTCGACACGGACGAGGACCTGGCCGAGGAGGACCTCGCGGAGCAGGCCGGACGGGTGATGGCGCAGGAGCTCGGCGGCCTCGGCAGGCCGTGAGATTCCGCCGTTCCGATGACCGGATTTCCGGAAATCGCCTGGTCAGGGAACCCGTTCTTTGATCTGTTCGTCTCATGATGTGGCATGGAGCGGCCGGATCGCGGTCGCTCGTTAGACTGCACCAGCAATGAGACGGACCGAGCGAGGAGCGCACGTGGGCCTTGTCGTGCAGAAGTACGGAGGCTCCTCCGTAGCCGATGCCGAGGGCATCAAGCGCGTCGCCAAGCGGATCGTGGATGCCAAGAAGAACGGCCACCAGGTGGTCGTCGTGGTTTCCGCGATGGGCGACACGACGGACGAGCTGATCGATCTCGCCGAGCAGGTGTCCCCGATGCCTGCCGGGCGCGAATTCGACATGCTGCTGACCGCCGGAGAGCGGATCTCCATGGCGCTGCTGGCCATGGCGATCAAAAACCTGGGCCACGAGGCCCAGTCGTTCACCGGTAGCCAGGCGGGCGTCATCACCGACTCGGTCCACAACAAAGCGCGCATCATCGATGTCACGCCGGGCCGTATCCGCACCGCGCTGGACGGCGGCAACATCGCCATCGTCGCCGGCTTCCAGGGCGTGTCCGCGGACAGCAAGGACATCACCACCCTCGGCCGCGGCGGCTCGGACACGACCGCCGTCGCGCTGGCCGCGGCGCTGGACGCCGAGGTCTGCGAGATCTACACCGACGTCGACGGCGTCTTCACCGCGGACCCCCGCGTCGTGAAGAAGGCGAAGAAGATCGACTGGATCTCCTCCGAGGACATGCTGGAGCTCGCCGCCTCCGGTTCCAAGGTGCTGCTGCACCGCTGTGTCGAGTACGCACGCCGATACAACATCCCGATCCACGTCCGGTCGTCCTTCTCGGGACTTCCGGGCACCTGGGTCAGCAACGAGAATCCGCAAGGGGACGAGCAGGTGGAGCACGCCATCATCTCCGGAGTCGCTCACGACGTCTCCGAAGCCAAGATCACGGTCGTCGGCGTCCCGGACAAGCCGGGTGAGGCCGCGGCGATCTTCCGCGCCGTCGCCGACGCCGAGATCAACATCGACATGATCGTGCAGAACGTGTCCGCGGCCTCCACGGGTCTGACGGACATCTCCTTCACCCTCCCCAAGACCGAGGGCCACAAGGCCATCGACGCCCTGGAGAAGGCGAAGGGCCGCATCGGCTTCGAGTCCCTGCGCTACGACGACCAGATCGGCAAGATCTCCCTGGTCGGCGCGGGCATGAAGACCAACCCGGGCGTCACCGCCGCCTTCTTCCAGGCGATGTCCGACGCGGGCGTCAACATCGAGCTGATCTCCACCTCGGAGATCCGCATCTCGGTCGTGACCCGCCAGGACGACGTGAACGAGGCCGTCCGCGCCGTGCACACGGCCTTCGGCCTCGACTCCGACAGCGACGAAGCCGTCGTCTACGGAGGCAGCGGACGATGACCGCGACCCGGTCCTCCGGCCCGGCGCTCGCCGTGGTCGGGGCGACCGGAGCTGTCGGCTCCGTCGTGCTCCGGATCCTGTCCCAGCGGGCGGACGTCTGGGGCGAGGTACGCCTGATCGCCTCCGCGCGCTCGGCCGGCCGGACGCTGACCGTCCGGGCGCGCGAGACCGAGGTGCTCGCCCTCACCGAGGACGCCTTCGACGGCCTCGGTGCGGGCGACGTCGTGCTCTTCGTGACCCCGGCCGAGGTCTCGGCGCGCTGGGCGCCCGTCGTCACCGCGCGCGGGGCCGTCGTCGTGGACCAGTCGTCGGCGTTCCGCGAGGACCCCGAGGTGCCTCTGGTGGTGCCCGAGGTCAACGGGCACGCCGTACGGACGCTGCCGCGCGGGATCGTCGCCGGGCCGGACTGCGTGACCGCGGCGATGATCGCCTCGCTGGGCGCGCTGCACGCCGAGTACGGGCTGGCCGACCTGGCCGTCTCCTCGTACCAGGCCGCGAGCGCCGCCGGCCGGGCCGGCTCCGAGGCGCTGCGCCGTCAGCTGTCGCTCGTGGCCGGGACCTCCCTGGGGGAGCTGCCCGGGGACGTACGCCGTGCCGTCGGCGAGGACACCGGCCCCTTCGCGGCGCCGCTCGCGATGAACGTCGTGCCGTGGTCCGGCGAGCTGTGCGCGGACGGCTGGTCCTCGCACGAGCTGGCCGTACGGGCGCAGACCCGCCGGATCCTGGGGCTGGACCGGCTCCCGGTGGCGGTGACCTGCGTACAGGTGCCGGTGCTGACGGGGCACTCGCTGACCGTGCGGGCCCGCTTCGAGGCGGAGGTCGGCGCCGCACGCGCACGGGAGGTCCTGGAGGCCGCGCCCGGGGTGGTGCTGGTGGACGATCCGGCGGCGGGGGAGTTTCCGACCCCGTCGGACGCGGCGGGCACGGATCCGGCCTGGGTGGGGCGGGTGCGGGCCTCGCTCGACGACCCGCGCGGCCTGGAGTTCTTCGTCTGCGCCGACAATCTGCGCCAGGGCGCCGCGCTGAACGCGACCCGGATCGCGGAACTGGTCGCGGGTGAGTTTGCGACTTTCAGTTTGTAGGATCGTCACTGATCCCTTGATCAAGGTGATGGCCCGACTGCCGCCTCGAAAGACGGGGCAACCGGGAAGAGCGGCACTGACGCATGAGGGCATTGGGGATATCGCGGGTGAGTCCGCCTCGCGCGTACAACCCTGACGGGGGGACGCGTGTCCAACAGGCGTGGCAGAGGCATTGCTGGACTTCGCAGTCATACCGGTGCGCACCGGGGGATATCCGGCGCGCCGGGGTTCGCGCTTTTCCGACGGCTTCCCGGTGATCGTTCCCGTCCCGCCGGCCCGCCCGGCAACCTCCGCCCCCACCGCGACCGCGGCCCCGCCGTCCGCCGTGCCGATCCGGGGCGGCCGCGTGCCCGCGCCCCGCGATAGCGCGGACGGCACCCGGAGCGGCACCGGAGCGGCCGCGAAGGCCGCGAAGACCTCGGTGGTCCCGGCGGTCCCGGCGGCCGAGGTGACCGGGCCGGCCGGGCTGACCGACGTGGTCGCGGGGACCACCGTCGACCACCTCACCGAGACCTACCAGGCCCACTACCGCTCGCTCCTCGGGCTCGCCGCGCTGCTCCTCGACGACACCGCCTCCTGCGAGGACGTGGTCCAGGAGGCCTTCATCCGCGTGCACTCCGCCCGCAACCGGGTCCGCGACCGGGACAAGACCCTGGCGTACCTGCGCCAGACCGTCGTGAACCTCTCGCGTTCCGCCCTGCGCCGCCGCATCCTCGGGCTGAAGCTGCTGTCGAAGCCGATGCCGGACATGGCGAGCGCGGAAGAGGGCGCCTACGACCAGCTGGAGCGGGACGATCTCATCAAGTCGATGCGCGGACTCCAGCGGCGCCAGCGCGAGGTGCTCGTGCTGCGCTACTTCGCGGACATGACGGAGGCCCAGGTGGCCGAGACGCTCGGCATCTCGCTCGGCTCGGTGAAGGCGTACGGATCGCGGGGCATTGCCGCGCTGCGGGTGGCGATGGAGGCTGCGCAGTCATGAACGAGGACCACAAGCCGATCGAGGAACAGGCACTGCGGAGCCTGCTGCACGGAGCCGTCGAGGGACTCGAACCCTCCGAGGGCGCGCTGGACCGCCTGCGGTACGAGGTCCCCGTGCGCCGGATCCGCAAGCGCCGGGCCGTCGTCGGCGCGGCCGCGGCGGTACTGCTGGCCGGGGCCGCGATCCCGACGGCCCTGCACCTGACCGCGGCGGACGGCGGGGCCCCCGACCACCCGGCCATGGCCGGCCACGGCGAGCTGCAGGGCGGCCAGAGCGCCGGATCCTCCGACCCGCACCAGAACGGCTCCGGCGCCCAGCCGAGGGCCGCCGAGCGCTCGGGCAGGAACCCCGGCGGCGCCGGCGGCACCACGGGCCTGCCCTCGCCGGTGCCCAGCGGCGCCCCCGCCACAGGGCCGACCGCCGGCTCCTCGGGCCTCGGCGCGTTCCCCGGGAGCGGGAGCATCGTCGGCCCGGGCACCGGGATGCTGCCCCCGCCGGCGGCCCCGGGCGTGCCCGGCTGCAGTGCCGAGCAGCTGGGGGTGTCGGCCAGTGCGCGGCCCCGCGAGGCGGACGGCAAGGTCTATGGCAGTTTCAAGGTCACCAACGTCTCGGCGCGCGGCTGTACGGTCCTGGGCCCGGACAGCGTGACCGCGGCCCCGGCGAGCGGGCCCGCGCCCGGCCAGGGCGGCACCGGCGTGGCCGTCGTCGAACACACCGCGGGGGATCCGGCGGCGGGGCTGCTGCCCGACCCGTCGAAGGAGGCGCCGCTGATGCTGCTCGCGCCGAACGCGGCGTACGAGGTCCGCTTCGCGTACGTGCCGCCGGCGCAGGGCTGCGCGGCGACGACCTCGGACCCGGTCGGCGTGCAGCCGCAGGGCGGCGTGGCGCAGGCTCCGTTGGAGGCCTCGGGCGCGGATCCCGGCGGCGCCGGTGGCGCGGGCGGTGGCACGGGCACCGGGTCGACGGGCGGGACGGGCGGGACGCCACCGACGACTCCGGCGGGTACGGGGGTGGCGGTGTCGCACACGCCCAGCACCACGCTGCCCGGCGCGGCCACCACGCAGACGACGATCCCCGACGCCTGCGGGGGCACGGTGTACCGCACGGGAGTGATCCCGGTCGACGCCCCGGCGAAGCCGTAGCGGGGCCTCGGCCTACGCCGCGGCCAGGCCCGCTTCCGCGTCGCGCAGGGTTTCCACCTCGCGGCGGTAGAGGCGGAACCACATGAAGAGCACGAAGGCGGCGAAGACGAACCACTCGCCGGTGTAGCCGAGGTTCTGGAAGGCCTTGAGGTCGAGCCCGGTGTTGGGCGGCGCCTGCGCGGGCACCGCGGTCAGCCCGTCCGCGGGGGTCTGCACGGTCAGCCAGGCGTCGTACAGCTCGTACGGCACGAGGTTGACGAGCGAGGCCGCGCCGATCACGCCGAGCTGCCCGGCCGGCAGACCGCCCTCCGCGCGCACGCCCTTGGTGCTGGAGTTCTCCGAGGGCTGCAGCGCGCCCGTCACCTCGACGTGCCCGGTGGGCGCGGCCGGCGCCCGGCCGGCGTCCGCGGTGCCCGGCAGCCAGCCCCGGACCACCGGGACGGCCTTGCCGGAGTCGGTCCTGAGCAGGGTCAGCACGTAGAAGCCGGACGTGCCGTCGAGCGACCGGTCGGGGACGAGCAGCTGCTCGGCGTACTCCCCGGAGGCGGAGGCGAGGCGTCCGGAGGTCTTCTTGTCCACCGGGAGCAGCGAATCCAGCGGCGCGGGCGCCTGGTCGGCGGGCCGCGCGGCGGTCACTTCCTCGTGGGTGGCGACGCGGTCCTCGAACCGGCCGAGCTGCCAGGTCCCCATGAACAGGCAGAAGGGAACGCCGAGCGCGACGAAGACGTTGATCCCCCACCAGCGCGGGGTCAGGAGAAACCGGTGCACCCCACCACCGTACGGGGGTGCACCGGGAACCCTTCCGCTGGGTCAGGCCGGCAGGTGCTTCAGGGCGAAGTCCAGTTCCATCCGGACCTGCTTGATCCGCTCCTCCACGACCAGCGAGCCGTGCCCGGCGTCGTAGCGGTACACCTCGTGCACCGCTCCGCGCGCCGCCAGCCGGTCCACGTAGTTGTCGATCTGCCGGATCGGGCAGCGCGGGTCGTTGACGCCCGCCGCGATGTGCACGGGGGCCTTGACCGCGTCGACGTAGGTCAGCGGCGAGGACACCTCGAAGCGCTCCGGGACCTCCTGCGGCGTGCCGCCGAAGAGCGTGCGGTCCAGGGACTTCAGGGCCTCCATCTCGTCGTGGTAGGCCGTCACGTAGTCGGCGACCGGCACGGCGGCCAGCCCCACCGCCCAGTCCTCGGGCTGCATGCCGATGCCCAGGAGCGTCAGGTAGCCGCCCCACGAGCCGCCCGACAGGACGAGGCGCGCCGGATCCGCGAGGCCGCTCGCGACGGCCCACGCGCGGACCGCCCCGATGTCCTCCAGCTCGATCAGGCCGACCCGGTGCTTGAGCGCGTCGGTCCACTCGCGCCCGTACCCGGTCGAGCCCCGGTAGTTCACCCGGACCACCGCGAAGCCGTGGTCCAGCCAGGCCGCCGGGCCCGCCGCGAAGGCGTCGCTGTCGTGCCAGGTGGGCCCGCCGTGCACCTCGAAGATCGTCGGGAAGGGGCCGTCGCCGTGGCCCACGGGCCGCTGCGCGAGCGCGTGGATCCGCCCGCCGGGGCCCTCCACCCACACGTCCTCCACCGGCACCGAGCCGGGCGCCCTGAAGCCGGGCGGGTCCAGTACGACCCCGCCCGCGGTCGACCGCAGCGCCGAGGGCTCGGCCGCCGAGGACCACTGGTACTCCACCGATCCGTCGGGCCGCGCCGTGGCGCCCGACACCGTTCCCGGCGGGGTGTCCAGCCGCAGCAGGCCCCGGGCGGCCAGGTCGTAGCGCCACAGCTCGCTGCGGGCCTCGTGGCTGTGCGCGATCAGCAGCGCGGAACCGTCCGGGTACCACTCGGCGCTGACATCGCCCGGCAGCTCGACCGCCAGCTCCTCCTGGGCGCCGGTGGCCACGTCCCACACCATCGGCTCCCACCGGCCGCGCCGCTGGTGGCCGATCAGGAGCCGGGTGTCGCCCGCGACCGGGGCGAAGCCGAGCACCTCCAGGCCGAGCTCCTCGGTGCCGCCCTTGGAGTCGTCCAGCTCGGCGACGGTCTTGCCGTCGAGGGTCAGCACGCGCAGGGAGCAGTGCATGGCGTCGCCGTGTTCGGTGTGCTCGACGGCGATCAGGGTCCCGTCGTGCGACAGGTCGCCCACGCCGGCCGACTCCCGGTGCCGGTAGACGACGACGGGCGCGCTGCCGTCGGCCGGTACGACGTGGATCGTGGACCCGTCCTCGTCGGTGGAGCGGCCGACGACCGCCGTGCCGTCCCGGCCGATGGCGAGCCCGGCGGGGTACGAGGGCTCCAGCCCGGGGGTGGCCGGCTCGTCGGGGCCGCCCGCGAAGGGCTGGCGCACCCAGGTGCCGAACTCGTCGCCGTCGGTGTCGGAGAACCACCAGATCCACTCGCCGTCGGGGGAGAGGGCGCCGTCGGTGGTGCCGTTGGGGCGGTCGGTGGCCTGCCGCTGCGCGCCGGTGGCGCGGTCCCAGGCGTAGAGCTCGTAGGTCCCGGTCGCGTTGGAGACGAAGAGCGAACGGTCCGGGGCGTCCTCGGCCCAGTCGGGCAGCCCTACGCGCGGCGCCCTGAACCGCTTTTCCCAGTCGGGCATGGCGTGTGCGTCAGTCATAGGCCCTATGTAACCCGATGGGCCGGGATGCCGACTGGTCCGGACGGGTGCATGGTGGTGTGCGTACGCCGATCGTTCCGGCGCCTCCGAGGAGGAGTGATCATGGCCAGGAAGGCTCGTACCGGTCAGCACGGCCACCAGGATTCCGAGCGCGCGATGGCGAAGAACACGGCGGCCGAGGCACGCGCCAAGGCCGCGGTCAGGGACCTGCACTCGAACGCCGCGAAGACGCGGGGCATGCAGCAGAAGGCGCAGTCCAAGCGCGGCTGAGCCCCCGCTGCGTAGGGTGGCGCCATGCGGATGACCGTCCGGGGCGCCCGGCTGCTGCACACCGAAGACCGCCCCGGAAGCCGGGGCCTCCATGACGTCGAGGTCGCGCAGGACGGGCGGATCGCGCGTGTGGTCCCCTACGACGACCAGAAGGAACCACCGGCGACGGGCGTGCTGATCGAGGCCCGCGGCGGGCTGCTCAGCGCCCCCTTCGTCGAGCCGCACATCCACCTCGACACCGCCCTGACCGCGGGCGAACCGCGGCCGAACGTCTCGGGCACCCTCTGGGAGGGCATCGCCTGCTGGAGCGAGCGCAAGCGGACCCTGACCCGCGAGGACGTGATCGCGCGGGCCACCGAGGTGCTGCGCTGGCAGGCGGCCCAGGGCGTGCTGCACGTGCGCACCCACTGCGACGTCACCGACCCGGCGCTCACCGCGCTCGACGCGCTGCTGGAGGTCCGCGACCGGGTCCGGGACGTCATGACCCTGCAGATCGTGGCCTTCCCGCAGGAGGGCATCGCCTCCTTCCCGGACGGCGAGGCGCTGCTGCGCGAGGCGATCGTCCGCGGCGCCGACGTCGTCGGCGCGATCCCGCACTTCGAGGACACGCGCGAGGACGGGGTGGCCTCGCTGGGCACGGCCTTCGCGCTGGCCGAGGAGTACGGGCTGCGGGTGGACGCCCACTGCGACGAGATCGACGACGAGCAGTCCCGGTTCGTGGAGGTGCTGGCGGCCCTCGCCCTGCGCTCGGGCCTGCGCGAGCGGGCGACGGCCTCGCACACGACGGCGATGGGCTCCTACGGCGGCGCTTACAGCTTCAAACTCCAGCGGCTGCTGGCGCGCTCCGGGATCAACCTGGTCTCCAACCCCTTCGCCAACCTGAACCTCCAGGGCCGCTTCGACGCCTACCCCAAGCGGCGGGGCCTGACCCAGGTCAAGGAGATGCTGGCGGCGGGGGTCAACGTGGCCTTCGGGCACGACGACGTGATGGACCCGTGGAACGCGCTCGGCACCGGCAACCCGCTGCAGACCGCCCTCGTCGGCGTCTACGCCGCCCAGCTCACGGGCGCGGACGAGATCCCGGCGGCGTTCTCGATGGTGACGGACCGCGCGGCGCGCGTGCTCGGCCTGTCGGGCGCGGAGTACGGGATCGCGGAGGGCGCCCCGGCCTCCTTCGTCCTGCTCCCGGCGCCGAGCCCCGAGGAGGCGATCCGCCGCCAGGTGCGCCCGCGCTACGTCGTCTCGCGCGGCACCGTCCTCGCGGAGACCCCGCCGGCGCCGGCCCGGCTGCTCGCGTGGCCGGGCGAACAGGAACCCTCCGAGGTGGACTTCGCCCGGCGCCCCCTACGCTGACGCCTCATGACTTGGACTCTTGACACCCCGGCGGGGCGCGCCGCCCTGGACATCGCCACCGAGTACGCGGACGCGGTGCTGCTCGGCCACTCCGTGCGCTCCTACGCCTTCGGCGTGCGGTACGCGGAGCAGCACGGGCTGGCGTACGACGCGGAACTCTTCTATGTCAGCGCGCTTTTGCACGACCTCGGCCTGACCGCGCCCTTCGACAGCCACACCCTGCCCTTCGAGGAGGCGGGCGGTCACGTCGCGCGCGTCCTGACGGCGGGGCTGGGCTGGCCGGTGGAGCGGCGGGCGCGGGCGCAGGAGGTCATCGTGCTGCACATGCGCGACGACGTCACGGCGGCCGAGGACGTGGAGAGCCACCTGCTCCAGGTCGGCACGAGCGCGGACGTCTCGGGGCTGCGGGTCGCGGACTTCGACCCGGCGTTCACCGCCGGCCTCCTCGCGGCGCATCCGCGGGGCGACTTCGGCGCGTCCTTCCTCGCGCTGGTGGAGGACCAGGCCGTACGCAAGCCCGCCTGCGCGGCGGCCGCGTACGTCGCCGGCGGCGCGGCCGCCCGGATCGCGGCGAACCCGCTGGGCTGAGGGCGCGTTCCTCGCGCTCCTCGCGTTCTCGCGTTCTCGCGTTCCGCGCGGTCAGAAGAGGCCGATGGCGTTGTCCAGCGACCAGACCTGCCAGCCCATGGCGAAGAAGGCGACGGCCGAGATCAGCGCCATCATCAGGTTCTGCCCCTGCTCGCCCCAGTCGTGGATCATGAGCACGAGGTAGACGAGGTTCAGGACCAGACCCGCCACCAGGGCTATCGGCGTCAGGAAGCCGACGACGAGGCCGAGCCCGAGGGCCAGTTCCGCATAGGCGACGAGGTAGGCCATGAAGCGCGGGTGGGGCTTCACCACCAGGTCGAAGCCGCGCGTGACGAAGGCCCATCGGTGCTCGGCCGCGACCCCGGCCGCCCAGCGGATGCCGCCGCCGCCGAACCAGTCCTTCTTGTCCTTGTGCCGCCAGCTCTCCAGCCACCACAGCCCGAGCCCGATCCGCAGAACGGCGACCCATTCGGGCCCGCCGAGCCAGATGGTCTGCATCCCCGGTTCCTTCCCTCGCACCGACCTGACGATCCGTCAGTTTCCAGGCAGGGGACCCGCGTGGCAAGGGGTCGGCGCCGCGCCCGCGCCCAACTTCCGCGCCGCGCAGGACGGATGTGGGGGGCATGTACTTCCGGCCAAGGGCTCGAGCCTGTCTCAAGTCTGCCCTTGACAGGGGTCTCGGGTCGGAAGAACCCTTACTGGGTGATCTTAGTTTCGTGCACGGCGGGACGGCGCCGGGTGCCTGACCACTCGCTTTGCGGCGCTCTTCGATGAGACCGCCCGGCGACTGACATCCAACTCCGCCCATCGAGATGGGGACCACCACGCATGGCCTACTTACACATCCTTCGGCTTCCCTCGGTGTTCCGGCTCCTCACCGGGAGCTGGGTGGGCCGGCTCCCCTCGGCCATGGCCGCGCTCGCCGTACCCCTGGCCCTGCGCGACGCGGGCGCCTCGTACGGCTTCATCGGCGTGACGGCGGGAACCTTCGCGATCTCGGCGGCGATCGGCGCGCCGCTCGTGGGGCGCGCGGTGGACCGGCGGGGCCAGACGCTGATCCTGCTCGTGACCGCCGTCCTGGCGGCGGCCGGGTTCATCACCATCGCCATCGCGCCGGAGCGGCACGCGCTGGTCCTGGTGGGCGCCGCGCTGGCGGGCGCGGCAACGCCCCCGCTGGAGCCCTGCCTTCGCGCGCTGTGGCCGGACCTGGTGCCCTCGCGAGAGCTGGAGTCCGCGTACGCGCTGGACTCCAGCGCACAGGAGCTGGTCTTCGTGGCCGGGCCCCTCGTGGTGGCGGGCACGGTGGCCGTGGTCTCGCCCACCGCGGTGCTCTGGGCCCAGGCCGCACTGGGCATCGTGGGCGTGCTGGTGGTCGCGAGCGCCGGTCCCTCGCGGCGCTGGCGGACCGAGGCCCGGTCGACGGACTGGCTCGGGCCCCTGCGTGAGCGGGGCCTGGTCCTCCTGCTGGTGTGCCTGGCGGGTGTCGGCTTCGCCATCGGCACCCTCAACATCCTGGTCGTGCACTACGCGGAGCGGAAGGGATTCCCGGGCGGGGCGCCCGGCCTCCTGGCCCTGCACGCGGGAGGGTCGCTGGTCGGCGTACTGCTCTACGGGGCACGCAAGTGGGCGGCTCCGCTTCCGCGGCGGGCGCTGTCGCTGGCCCTGGGGCTGCTGACCGGGTACACCCTTCTGATCCTGCTGCCGCCGCCGGCGCTGATGGGGCCGCTGATGGTCCTGACGGGGCTGTTCCTGGCCCCTCTGCTCGCCACCACCTTCATGCTCGTGGGCGAACTGGCCCCGGAGGGCACGGTCACCGAGGCGTTCGCCTGGCTGATCACGCTGTTCGCCACGGGCACCTCCCTGGGCTCCGCGATCACCGGCGGGGTCCTCCAGCACTCCAGCGAGCACTGGGGCGCGGCGTGCGGCGCCCTGGGCGTCTCGGTCACGGTGCTGCTGCTGTTCTCGGGCCGGCGCAAGCTGGTGTCCGCCAAGGTGCAGGGCCCCGGGGCGCTGGCCGCCGACGCGGTGTAGTCGCCCCTTGCGCGAGGGCCCGGATCCCGGTCGGATCCATGCCGGATTCCGGCCATCAAAGAAACGTTTCTGCATGGTTGCCCCGACGGGCACCTTCCTTTTCCTTCTCACCGGTCCGCGTCGCGGACCAGAATGGACTTGAGGCGTGCATTCCCATGTGATGTCCCGGCAGCCCGATATCGAAGGACGCAGCAAGAAGGTCTGGCTGGTCGATTCCGACACCTGCCTGGTCGAGCTGATCCCCTCCCTGCGCAGCCACACCTTCAACCGTGACGAACTGATCGACGGAACGGCCGAACTGCGCCTCGACTTCTACGAGCACGTGTCCGGCAAGCTGGCCGCCGAGGGCGTGCACACGGTCTTCCGCGAGCGGACCGGCCCCCTGTCCTACCTGGCCGACTACCGGCCCTCCTCGCCGTTCGAGGTCATCGTCAAGAACCGCGCGACGGGCTCGACGATGCGCAAGTACCCCGGACTGTTCACCGAGGGGCAGCTGCTGGACCGGCCCGTGGTCAAGTTCGACTACCGGACCGACCCCGAGGACCAGCCGATCGGCGAGGACTACCTCAGGATGCTGGGCCTGGACGTCGACGCGTTCCACGAGGCGGCGCAGCACTGCAACGCCGTGCTGCGCAGGCTCCTGGAACCCCTGGACCTCTGGGACTTCTGCCTGATCATCGCGCCCGACAAGGAGCGCGGAGTGGTGATCAACTCGGAGATCTCGCCCGACTGCATGCGGCTGCGGTCCGCGGAGGGCGAGTGCTACGACAAGGACCTCTTCCGGCAGGGCGCCTCGGGTGACGAGATCATCAAGCGGTGGACCGAGCTCATGGGGATCATCACCCGTGCGTGAGCGCCAGGCGCTCGTGACGGGATCCAACCGGGGCACGGGCCGGGCCATCCGCGGCCGCCTCACCGAGGACGGCTTCCACGTCCGCTGCCTGAACCGGCGTTCCTGTGACGACCACACCGACCCCGTCAGCGCCGACCTCACCGACGGACAGGCCGCGTACGAAGCGGCGCGGGCGGTCCTGGACGGCGTACCGGAGCTGGATCTGCTGGTACTGAACGCGGTCACGCGCAGCCTCGGCAGGGTCGAAGAGCTCAGCCCGGCGGACTGGGACGCCGCGGTGGCCGTCAACCTGACCTCCAACGTACGCATCATCCAGGCGGCCCTGCCCGCCCTGCGGGCCGCCGGCGGGCACATCGTGCTGATGGGCTCGCACGCGGGCGAGCGCCCCTTCGAGGGCGGGCTGGCGTACTGCGCGACCAAGGCGGCCCTGCGGTCCGTCGCCGAGGTGCTGCTGATGGAGGAGCGGCCCCACGGCGTCCGCACGACCCTGCTCAGCCCCGGCGCGATCCGCAATTTCGACGACGACTTCTCCGAACACAAGATGAGCGTCGAATCGGTGGCGTCAGTGGTGTCGTGGGTGGTCGCCGCCCCCGCCGACACCGTCCTCGGAGAGGTCGAACTGCGGCCGGCGCGGCTGGGAACCCCGCCGGCGGTCGGCTTCGACCGGCTCCAGCACGTGTGAGTCAGAAGTTCATCTGCTACCTGATGGGAGCGTTCTGATGGCGCCGCAAAGCTTCGTCACCGAGTGGAACGCGGTCACCGGTGTGCTGGAGGCCGAACTGGCCTCCGTGCCCGTGCGGTCCGGATCCTGCGGATCGTCGGGAGAAAACTCCGTCGACTTCCAGGCGGTCGCGGCGGTGAGCTTCACCTCCGACGGCGGTGTCTGCGCGGTCAACGTGCCGGACATCCCCGACCACGTCCTGCCCGCCATCCCGCCGGCCAGCGGCGAGGAGACGGTGGGACTGGCCTGGCTGGACAGCGGATGGCTGTGGATCCCGCTCAGCCACGAGCAGGTCGCGCGCAGGCGCTCGGGCCTCGCGCACATCGAACTGCGCCTGAACGAGGTCGGCGTAACCGGCGTGGTTCTGCGATTCGTTGATCAGGAGATGACGACGTGAGCTATGTGGCACTGCTGCGCAGGCCGTCCGTTGCGCACGCCCTGGGCGGCTCGCTGATCGGACGGCTGCCGACCGCGATGACCGCCCTCGCCATGACGCTCACCCTGCGCGCGCACGACGCGGACTTCCGCTTCGTCGGGCTCGCGACCGCGGTGCTCGCCGTGGCGGGGGCGGTCGGGGGGCCCGCGCTCGGGCGCATGGTGGACCGATGGGGGCAGAGAGACGTCCTGGTCGCCGCCGCCGTGCTGTCCAGCTGCGGCACCGTGCTCATCGCGCTCGGGCCCTCCAACCGGGCGCTGGTCCTGGCCGGCGCGGTGCTGGCCGGGGCGGCGACACCGCCGCTGGAGCCGTGCCTGCGTACCCTGTGGCCGCGCCTGGTCGGCCAGGAGAACCTCCAGCGGGCCTTCTCCATGGACGCCGCCGCGCAGGAACTGGTCTTCATCGGCGGTCCGTTGATCGTCTCGGCCGCGGTGGCGCTCGGCAGCCCGCAAGCCGCGGTGGTGCTGTCCGCGGCCCTGTGCCTGGTCGGCACCCTGATCATGGCCAGCTCGCGCCCCTCCCGGGAGTGGCGCGGACAGCCCGGCACCCGCGACTGGCTCGGCCCCTTGCGCAGCCGCGCCCTGGTCATGCTCTTCCTCGGCCTGGCCGGGGCCGGCGCGGCCATCGGCGGACTGAACATCGTGGCCGTGGCGTACGCCGAGCGCGAGCACGTCACGGGCGGCGCGGGCACGCTCCTCGCGCTGTCGGCCGTCGGGGCGCTCATCGGCGCGGTGGCCTACGGCCGGCGCGAGTGGCCGATGGCACCGACGGCGCAGGCCGTGCTCTACGGCGGCGGGCTCACGGTGACGTACCTGCTGGTCGCCACCATGGCCCCGGCGGGGGTGATGGCCCTCGTCTGCCTGTCGACCGGCCTGTTCCTGTCACCGCTGCTGGTGGTGTCCTTCACGCTGGTCGACGCGCTGGCCCCGGAGGGCACGGTCACCGAGGCCTTCGCCTGGCTGATCACGCTGCTCACCACGGGCACCGCCCTCGGCTCGGCCCTCGCGGGCCTGGTGCTGGAGGTCTACAGCCCCGGCCCGGCCGCCGCGGCGACCGCGCTGTGCTGCCTGCTGGGCACCGGGTTCCTGGTGCTGTGCCACCGGCTGCCCGAGAGCCGCAAGCCCGCCGAGGCCGCCCCGGCGGCAGGATGAGCGCGGTGACGGGCCACGGCCGCCACCGGCTCCTCGCCTGTGACCTCGACGGAACGCTCCTCGACTCGGACGGCCGGGTCACGGACGCCGTGTCCGCCGCACTGCTGCGGGCACGGGACGCGGGCCTCGCCCTCGCCGTCATCACGGCCCGGCCGCGCCGCGACGTGGCGCGGGAGGTGTCCTCCCGGGTGCCCGGGTCGGCGTACTGGGCGTACAGCAACGGAGCGGTGATCCACGGCCCGGGAGCCGCCGCCCCGCGGCGGCTGGTCGGGTTCGGGCCCGAGGAGGCACGGCGGCTCGTGGCGGCCGTGGGGGCGGCCGCCGCCGGCTGGTCCTGCGCGCTGGACCTCGTGGACCGCACCGTCACGATCGACCCCTTCCCGCAGGAGGCCTCGCGGCACTGGAACCACGTCGAGCGCCGTGGCGCGCGGGCGGCCGGGCCGTTCCCGGAGCAGCCCGTGCCGAAGGTGCTCGTGCACACGGGCACGGTCTGTGACGCGGCCGTCGTGGAGCGGGTCCAGCGCGTGGTCGGTCCCGGGGCGGTGGCCACCGCCTCGGGAGGGGCGTTCGTCGAGCTCGTCCCGCCCGGCACCGGCAAATCCGAGGCGCTCAAGTGGATCTGCGCGGAGCTGGCGCTGGAACCGCCGGCCGCGGTGGCCGTGGGAGACGGCCTCAACGACCTGACGATGCTGCGACTGGCCGGCCTCGGGGCCGCACCGGCGAACGCGCCCGCGCAGGTGCGGCTCGCCGCGGACCTCGTCCTGCCGTCGAACGACGAGGACGCGGTCGCCGCGCTCGTCGCCCTGCTGCTCGACTGACCCCGAGCACCGCAACACACCGCAACACGACGTACGAGGGGTGAAGGCATGCTGCACGACGAGCCGTTACAGGCGCCGTACGGGAGCTGGCGCTCGGCGCTCGGCGCCCGCGACGTGGCCCGCGGCGCGACCCTGCCGGAGTGGCTGGACTTCGTGGGCGGCGAGGTCTGGTGGACCGAGCCCCTGGCCCACGACGGCGGACGGGGCGCCCTGATGCGGCGGGGCCCGGACGGCTCCCCCCAGGAGGTGCTGCCGCCGGGCTGGGACGTGCGCAGCCGTCTGTGCGAGTACGGGGCCCGGCCCTGGCTCCCGCTGTCCGGCCACCTCGGCGACGGCATCGTGTTCACCCACTGGGCCGACCAGCGCGTGTACCGGTGGTGTCCGGGCACGCGCCCCGAGCCGCTGAGCCCGCCGGACGATCCGGAAGGCACGTACCGCTACGGGGACTTCGCCGCCTTCGCCGCGGAGGTCTGGTGCCTGCGCGAGGCCCGGGGCGGGCCCCGCGAGCTGGTGGCCCTGCCGCTCGACGGCAGCGCCGCCGAGGACCCCGGCTCCGTACGGGTGCTGGCGGCGAGCCACACGTTCATGACGGGCCCGCGGATCGAGCCGGGCGGCCGTCGCGTCGCCTGGCTGGGCTGGAACCACCCCGACATGCCCTGGGACAGCTCCGAGCTCATGGTCGCGGAAATCTCGCCCGAGGGCCTGCTCGGCCCGCCCGTGCGGGCCACCGGAGGCGCCGGGCAGGCGGTCGCCCAGGCGGAGTGGGCCACCGACGGCTCGGGCCGGCTGCTGGCGGTCACCGACCCGGACGGCTGGTGGAACCTCCACGAGGTCACCACCGGCGGAGACGCCGAGAACCTCTGCCCCCGGGAGGAGGAGTTCGGCGAGGCGCTGTGGCGGATCGGCACCCGCTGGTTCCTGCCCCTGCGCGACGGGAGCACCGCGGTCACCCACGGCGCCGGCAGCCGCCGGCTCGGGCTCCTCGGCCCGGGCGGCGAACTCACCGCCCTCGGCGCCGAAGGGCCCCGCGCCGAAGGGCCCTTGTCCGACGGGCCCCGCGCCGAATGCCCCTACACCGAGTGGACCTCGCCCGCCACCGACGGCCGCCGGATCGCCGCCGTGGCGGCCGGTCCCGGCCACCGGCCCACCGTGGTGCTGGTGGACCCGGCCGACGGCAGCATCGAGACCCTGCGCGCACCCGCCCACGAGCACCACGAGCTCGCGCCCGCCCCCTACCGGCGGACCTACCGGGGCCCCGGCGGCGAGGAGGTGCACGCGCACGTCTACCCGCCGCACCACCCGGCGTACCGGGCCCCCGAGGGAGAGCTGCCCCCGTACGTGGTGCTGGCGCACGGCGGTCCCACCAACCGCACCCACATGACCCCGCACCCGCACATCGCGTACTTCACCAGCCGCGGCATAGGCGTCCTGGACGTCCAGTACGGCGGCTCCACCGGCTACGGCAGGGCGTACCGGGAGCGGCTGCGCGGCGGCTGGGGCGTGGTCGACGTACGCGACTGCGCGACGGCTGCCCGCGGGCTGGCGGCCGAAGGGCTCGCCGACCCGCTGCGGATCGCGATCCGCGGGGCGAGCGCGGGCGGCTGGACCGCCGCGGCCTCGCTCATCGCCGAGCCCGGGCTCTACCGGGCCGCCGCGATCCACTTCCCGGTGCTGGACGCGGACACCTGGCAGCGCACGACCCACGACTTCGAGTCCCGGTACGCCCAGACGCTGATCGGCCCGTGGCCCGAGAGCCGTGAACTGTACGAGCGGCGCTCCCCGCTGCACGGCGCCGCCCGCATCCGGGCCCCGTTCGCGCTGTTCCAGGGCACGCAGGACGCGATCTGCCCGCCGAGCCAGGCCGAACTGCTGCTGGCGCGGCTGAAGGACAGCGACGTGACCTACACGTACGAGGCCTTCGAGGGCGAGGGGCACGGCTTCCGCAAGGCGGAGACGGTGCGGCGGACCCTGCGCACCGAGCTGGAGCTGTACGGCAGGGCCTTCGGATTCGAGCCCGCGCCGGAGTGACGGCGGGGCGCGGCGGACGGAGTTGTCACATCCCGGAGGCCGAGATCGTCTTCAACTCTGGGAGCCACCGTGCCGCTTGTGGGGCGCAATCCAGAGAGAAGAGTCGATGAAGCGCTGGTCCACGAAGGATCTGTACACACTGACACCGCCCGCGGACGGCCGGCCCGGTGATGGGATCCTGACGTTCACGGATCGATACTCCGTCTTCGATTTCGGCGTCATGCCCGACGAGATACCGGGCAAGGGCAAGGCCTCCTGCGCCATGGCGGTCCGGTCGTTCGGGCTGATGGCCGACGCCGGGATCACCACGCACTTCGTCGAGCAGGTCTCCGACAACGCCATCCGCATCAAGCTCCTCGACATCGACTTCGAGGGCCGCCGGGCGAGGACGGGACCGGGCGGCATGATCCCGCTCCAGGTCGTCTACCGGGGCGCGCTGCCCCGGGAGTCCTCGGTGCACCGGCGGGTCGCGGCCGGGCGCCTGGACCCGGCGCTGGTGCCGGGCCGCCGCGAGCCCGGCTCCCCGTGGCTGGCGGAGGTGATGGTCGAGTTCACCACGAAGTTCGAGGAGACCGACCGCTTCGTCACCCGGGAGGAGGCCGCGACCGTCGGCCGCGTCGGCCCGCAGGACATCGCCCGGATCGAGAAGCTGACGCAGGCGCTGGCCCCGGTCCTCACGGCGCACTGCGAGTCGGTCGGCCTGGAACTCGTCGACGGCAAGGCCGAGTACGGGTTCGACGCGGACGGCGAGCTGATGGTCATCGACCACGCCGGCACCCCTGACGAGAACCGCTTTTACCACGACGGAGTTCCGGTCTGTAAGGAGCTCCTGCGCCACCTCCACCCGGGTCTGCGCGAGCTCGTCCAGCAGAACATCCGCGCGGGGCTGCCGCGCGACCGGTGGGCGCCGCCGGCCCCGCTGGGATCCGCCGCGGTGGCCGCGACCAGCGAGGTGTACGCCGCGCTGACCGTGCTGTGGACCGCCCCGTCCGACGGCGCCCGTGAGCGGCTGTCGGCCGCGGTACGGGACTTCGTGGCGGCCACGGGGGCCACCCTCGGCGAGCGGACCGGGCTGTGACGGGGCGCGGCGGCGTGCGGGTGTCCGCCCCGGCCCGCCTGAGCTTCACCCTCATCAGCCTGGACGGCACCTCGATGCGCCGCAACGGCATCGCCGCCATGGCCGTGGACCGCCCCGGGCTGACGGCCGAGGTGCGGGCCGCCGCCGACGGGACCACCGTGGTGACCGGCACGGCCGAGGAGACCACCCGGGAGGTGGCCGCGGCCGTCGAGACGCTGCGCGGGCTCTGGGACGGCCCCGCGGCCCGCGTGGACGTCACCGAACCGCTGCCCCAGCACAGCGGGTTCGGTTCCAAGACCAACACCCTGCTCGCCATCGGGCACGCGTACGGGCGGCTGTGCGGGCAGAAGACCGATCTGCGGGAGCTCGCGCGGATCCTCGGCCGCGGCCGGACCTCGGGGGCGAGCACCGGCCTCGCCGAGTACGGCGGCTTCCTCGTGGACGGCGGGCACCGCAACCCGCCGGAGTTCGCCCGGGCGCCGCAGGACTTCCTGCGCCCGAGCCGGTTCGCCCGGGAGGTCGCGCCGCCGAAGCCCGTCGTCAGGCTCGACTTCCCCGACTGGCCGGTCCTCGTCCTGCTCACCAACGGCCGGCACCTGGGCGGCCAGGAGGAGCTGGACTGGTTCCAGAAGGTCACCCCGATCCCCCCGCAGGAGTCCTGGCGCACCTCGCACCTGGTCTTCATGGGGCTCGCCCCGGCGGTCCTGGAGCAGGACTACGAGGCCTTCTGCGCCGCGGTCGACGAGATCACCTTCACCGGCCACTTCAAGCAGGCGCAGATCGCGTTCCAGGGCGAGGCGGTGACGAGCGTGCTGGATGCGGGGCGCGCGGAACCCTCGGTCGACGCGATCGCGCTCAGCGTGACCGGCCCGGCCTGCTTCGCCTTCACGCAGCGGCCGCAGGCGGCCTCCGTGTGGGCCGAGGAGCTGCGTCGCCGCGGGCTGATCAGGGACTTCTGGTTCACCAAGGCGAACAACGACGGAATCAGCACCACTGACATCGATCCGACTCGGAAAGCAGTGCGATGAACGCGAACATCCCGGATGTACTGGCGGCCCGCTACGCCTCGCAGGAACTGGTCGAACTCTGGTCGCACGAGCACAAGATCGTGCTGGAGCGCCGGCTGTGGCTGGCGGTGCTCACCGCGCAGCGGGAGCTGGGCATCGACGTGCCCGCGCAGGCGATAGCCGACTACGAGCGGGTCGTCGACGAGATCGACCTGGACTCCATCGCCGAGCGGGAGCAGGTCACCCGCCACGACGTGAAGGCCCGGATCGAGGAGTTCAACGCCCTCGCGGGCCACGAGCACATCCACAAGGGCATGACCTCGCGCGATCTGACCGAGAACGTCGAGCAGCTCCAGATCCGCGACAGCCTCGTGCTGGTGCGGGACCGGGCCGTCGCGCTGCTCACGCGGCTCGGCCGGCTGGCCGCGCAGCACTCGGACCAGGTCATGGCGGCCCGTTCGCACAACGTGGCGGCGCAGACCACGACGCTGGGCAAGCGCTTCGCCACCGTGGCGGAAGAGGTGCTGGTGGCCTTCGGGCGGCTGGACGAGCTGGTCGGCCGCTACCCGATGCGGGGCATCAAGGGCCCGGTGGGCACCGCGCAGGACATGCTCGACCTGCTCGGCGGCGACCGCGGCCGGCTGGTGGAGCTGGAGGACCGCATCGCGGCACACCTCGGCTTCGCCCACCGCTTCACCAGCGTGGGCCAGGTCTACCCGCGCTCGCTGGACTACGAGGTGCTGAGCCTGCTGGTGCAGCTGGCCGCCGGTCCCTCCTCGCTGGCCCGCTCGATCCGGCTGATGGCCGGCGACGAGCTGGTCACCGAGGGCTTCGCGGAGGGCCAGGTCGGTTCCTCGGCCATGCCGCACAAGATGAACTCCCGTTCGTGCGAGCGGATCAACGGGCTGATGATCGTCCTGCGCGGTTTCGCGTCGATGGCCGCCGAGCTGTCGGGCGACCAGTGGAACGAGGGCGACGTGTCCTGCTCGGTGGTGCGCCGGGTCGCGCTGCCCGACGCGTTCTTCGCCCTGGACGGGCTGCTGGAGACCCTGCTGACGGTGCTGGACGAGTTCGAGGTCTTCCCGTCGATGATCGAGGCGGAGCTGGAGCGGTACCTGCCCTTCCTGGCGACGACGAAGATGCTGATGGCGGCCGTGCGCCGGGGCGTGGGCCGGGAGGCCGCTCACGAGGTCATCAAGGAGCACGCGGTCGGCTCGGCCCTCGACATGCGTTCCGACGGCGCCGACAACCGCCTGCTGGACCGCCTCGCGGCGGACGAGCGCTTCCCGCTCGACCGGGCGGAGCTCGACGAACTGCTGGCCGACCGCATCGGGTTCACGGGAGCGGCGGCCGAGCAGGTCACGGCGCTCGTGGCGCGGATCGACGCGGTCGCGGGCCGCTACCCGGACGGCGTGGGCTACAAGCCCGGCCGGCTGCTCTGAGCCCGTCGTCCCGCGGCGCGGACCCGGCGTCCGTCATAGCGCCGGGTCCGCGCCGCGGGGCGGCTTCCCTTCCACCGTCATCTGCACTTCCACCACCGGGAATTCGAGGGAATTGGCTTCCGTGCGAGACCACGAAATCGACACCATTGTGATCGGCTCCGGCGGCGCCGGACTGCTCGCGGCGTGCAGGGCCGCCGACGGCGGACGGCGGGTGCTCGTCCTTGAGCGCACGCCGGTGCTGGGCGGTACGACCGCCGTATCGGGCGGCATGGTCTGGGTTCCGAACAGTTCCGTGATGCGCGAGCACGGCATGCCCGACTCTCCCGAGGACGCCCTGCGCTACCTGGAGCTCGTCACCGAGGGCGCCGTCGAGCCGTGGCGCCTGGAGCAGTACGTCGAGACCGCCCCGGAGGTGGTCGACTACCTGCACGCCGAGACCCCGGTGCGGTTCTTCCCCATCGACCGGCCCGACTACCACTCGGACTGGCCGGGCGCCCGCGACGTGGGCCGCACCCTGGACAACGTCCCCTTCCCGACCGCCGACCGGCCGGGCCTGGTGGACCGGATCCGGCGCGGCAGTCATTTCGACGCCGTCACCTACGACGAACGCCACCGCTGGCACTCCCCGGAGCTCTACGACCACGAGCTCGTCTCCCGCCGCAAGGCCGAGGGCGTGCTGACCGTCGGCGCCGCGCTGGTGGCGGGCCTCGTCGCGGCCTGCGACGAGCGCGGGGTGTCCTTCGAGACCGGCGTACGGGTCCGCGGACTGCTGATCGAGGACGGCAGGGTGGCGGGGGTCCGGGCGCAGACCCCCCACGGCCCGGTCGAGTACCGGGCGAGCGCCGGCGTGGTCCTGGCCAGCGGCGGCTTCGAGTGGGACGAGCGGCTCAAGCGGGCGCACCTCGGGGTGGCCGGCACCCGTCCGGTCAGCCCGCCGTGGAACCACGGCGACGGGCTGCTGATGGCCCTGGAGGCCGGGGCGGCGGTGGACGGCATGTCGCAGGCCTGGTGGGTCCCCACGGTGAGCGCGCCCGGCGCCGAGTACGACGGATCGCAGCTCACCCGGCACCTGGTGGGCGAGCGCTGCCTGCCCGGGTCGGTCATCGTGAACCGGCAGGGCCGCCGCTTCGTCAACGAGGCCGTCAACTACAACGACGTCACCAAGGCCTTCCTGACCTTCGACCCCACCCGGCACGCGTACCCGAACGCCCCCGCCTGGCTGGTCTTCGACGAGGCGTTCCGCCGGCGCTACCCGATCACCTCCGTGCAGCCCTCGGACCCCGTACCGGACTGGTACGAGCGCGGGGACTCGCCCGCCGAGCTGGCCCGGCGCCTGGGCGTCGACGAGGAGGGGCTGACCGCCACCCTCGCGGCCTTCAACCTGCACGCGGCCCGCGGCGAGGATCCCGAGTTCGGCCGCGGCACCACCAGTCACGACCGCTACTACGGGGACGAGCGGCACGGCCCGAACCCCTGCCTGGCCCCGCTGGAGCAGGCGCCGTTCTACGCCGTCCGGGTCGAGCCCGGCATGCTCGGCACCAAGGGGGGCGTGGTCACCGACGTCGGCGGCCGGGTGCTGCGGCACGACGACACCCCGATCCCGGGCCTGTACGCCTGCGGCAACGTCTCGGCGGCGCCGATGGGACCGGGCTACCCCGGCTCAGGCGGCACCCTCGGGCCCGCGCTGGTCGGCGGCTACCTGTGCGGGACCGCCCTCGGAAAGAACGGCGGGGCGGCGCGATGAGGGCCGTGGTGGTCGGCGCCGGTTCGATCGGCGGCTGCGTGGCCCTGAACCTCGCCGAACAGGGAGTCTCCGTCATCCTGGTGGACGGCCAGGACCCCGGTACGGGCCTGTCCGCACACGGCTTCGGCTGGGTGAACGCCGTGGACAACGGGTCCGACGCCTACTTCGCCCTCACCGCGGAGAGCCTGGACGCCCACGAGCGGCTCGCCGCCCGGACCGAGGGCGAACCCTGGCTGTTCCGGCGCGGCAACCTGCACTGGGCGGACACGGCCGCCGGAGCCGACCGCTTGGCCGCCGTCGCCGCTGGCTACCGCGAACGCAACTACCCCGTCGAGGAGTTCGACGCCGAGCGCGCGTCGCGCGAACTCCAGCCGGGGCTCGCCCTGGACGCCCTGCACGGCCCGCTCCTCTACTACCCGGCCGACGCGCACGTGATCAGCGACCGGTTCGTGGCCGCCGTGCAGGCGCGCTGCCGCCGCGCGGGCGTGGAGATCCGTACGGGCGATCCGGTCGCGGGCTTCGTCGGCGCGGACCCGGTGCGCGGAGTCGTACTGGCCTCCGGGGAGCGGATCGAGGCGGACGCCGTCGTCACCTGCGCCGGGCGCGGCACCCGCGAACTGCTCGCCCGGGTGGGCGCCGACGTACCGCTGGTGGAGCCGGGGGACGAGGGCACGCTCACCCTGGGCCTGCTGGTACGCACCTCCGCGGTGCGGGCGCCGGCGCCGGTGGAGCGCGTGCTGCACGCCCCGGACCTGAGCATCCGGCCGCACAGCGGCGGCCGGCTGGTGCTGCACTGCCACGACGTGGACGAGGAACTGGTGCCGGGCCGAGGTGACTTGGCCGAACAGGGCCGAAGCGCCGCGCTGCGCGTGCTGGAGCGGCTGGACGGGGTGCTGCCCGGCGCCGGCACGGGGGTCGAGGTGGAGTCCGCGTACGTCGGCGTACGGCCGATGCCGGCGGACGGGATGAGCGTGCTCGGGTGGGTGCCGGGGGTCGGCTCGCTGTACGTGGTCGTCACGCACAGCGGCCTGACCCTGGCGCCCGTCCTGGGGGAGATCGTCGCCCGGGAGGTGCTGGGCGAGCCGTCGCCGCTGGCGGCGGCCTTCCGGCCCGAGCGGTTCGCCGCCCGGCTCGCGTAGGAGGAGACGAAGGGAAGGGGGGGGGCGGGGGGGCCCAGCCCCCAACCACACCTGGGCCGGTTACCGGGCACCGGGGCCCGCCCCAACGGGCCGGGGGGGGTGGGGGGGGGCAGGAAACGCGGCACGCCCCCCGAGACGACCGC